>CALLVX010000103.1 GCA_938010765.1 uncultured Flavobacteriaceae bacterium
GGAAGTGTCTGAATAGTGTTCAATAAAAAGATAAATAAAACAAAACCCAACAAAAAAATATAAAAATGAAATCACTAAGAACTTATTTAGTAGCTACCGCAGTTGGCTTACTTTCAATGAATGGCTTTGCCCAAGATGATTCCAAAGACAAGGAAATGCAAGATGATCCCCAGCCGGCAAAAAGCAATATTCAACAGTATACACCATCAAAACTAATAGGAAAAGGGCAGATAGACCTTAAATGGTTCAACAACCTGTATACCCAAACAGAGAGTACTTTTTCCGAAGGGAAAGAACCTAGACAAACGTTCTTCACCTCTACTTTGGAAGTATATACGGGCGTTGGTGAAAACAAACGGTGGAATGTGGGGGCCATTTTTGAATTTCGCTCCAATGTCATCAACGATCGTAGTGCCCTGGACGTATTTAGTTTCGATGGGGAGGAGGGTACTGCCCGATCTGGCTTGACCTCTATTGCACCCTCTGTCAAATTTGTACCGTTTAAATCGGTGAGTAACTTTAGTATTCAAAGTTCGTTTTTCTTCCCCTTGGTAGATAACGAAGTAGAGACCGGCGTGTTTCTAGATCAAAACGGATTCATTTGGCAAAATAGGTTCTTTTATGACTATACCTTTCCAGGCGACAAATGGCAGCTTTTTACCGAGTTGAATTCTGAAATTAATTTTGGTGATGAAGACAAGAGTTTTGCAAATAACAGTTTGAACCTTACACCGGGCGTTTTCCTTAGCTATTTCCCAAGTTCGAAATTTACCGTGTTGGCCTTGGCCCAGCATTCGCAACGAATTGATTTGGGCAACGATTTCGTACAAGATTTTACTGCACTGGGAGGTGGTGTCAAATATCAACTGACCGATGCGTTGAACCTCGAAGCGTTGTATACCAATTTTGTGAGAGGTAGTAATACCGGTTTGGGACAGACCTTTAATCTTGGTTTGAGGGCTATTTTTTAGCAAATCGCATAAAATAGCGTAATTTTGAAGTCTTAATTGCTAATGAATGAGGACTTTAGGATTGCTTTTGCTCTGCTTGTTACAGTTGTCTTGCGCGGGGCAGGCGCTCGAAAAAATGAATGGGGTCAGTTTTGTGGCGTCTCGCGAAAAGGCAGTTCAGGCTCATGTTGATGAGCTTGCCAAGATTCATGCGAACCATGCCGCTGTGATGCCCTTTGGTTTTATAAGAACCATTGAATCCCCCGAAATTGTATTCGATACCGAACGCCAATGGTTCGGGGAAACCCGTAAAGGAGCCAAACAGTACATTGAGCTGCTGCAAAAGAATGGCATAAAAGTGATGGTAAAGCCGCAAATCTGGATCTGGCGTGGGGAATTTACCGGTACGTTAAAGATGAATTCTGAAGAGGACTGGAAGACACTTGAAAACTCCTATGACACCTTTATCCTGAATTATGCAGCATTGGCAGAGGAAACCCAGGCCGACTTGCTGTGCATAGGAACCGAACTTGAGCAGTTCGTAAAGAACAGGCCCGACTATTGGAAAGGCCTTATCAAACGAATCAGAGCTGTTTACAAGGGAAAACTTACCTATGCCGCCAATTGGGACGAATACTCCCGAACCACATTTTGGGAAGCGTTGGATTATATCGGGATCGATGCATATTTTCCACTATCGGAAGCAAAAACCCCTACCGTAGAAGCGTTGCGCTTGGGGTGGAAACCATGGAAAGAAAAAATCGCCCAACTTTCAAAGGCAAAGGGCAAACCGGTCATTTTTACCGAATTCGGGTATCGCAGTATGGATTATACGGCTAAGAAACCATGGTTGGTAGATCGGAATGATGAGAATGTAAATTTAACGGCACAAGCAAATGCCAAAAAGGCGATCTTCTCAGAGTTTTGGGGAGAAGATTGGTTTGCTGGGGGCTATGTTTGGAAATGGTTTATTCAACACGATACATCTGGTGGGGTAAAAGACAACCGTTTTACACCACAAAACAAACCGGCCCAGGAAGTGATCAAAGAATTTTACAAAACCTTTTAAAATGATACGATACGGTTACCTCATACTAGCGGTATTGCTGGTCATTGGCTGTTCTACGGATCAAGTAGGGACCGAAAGTACCTTAGAGGCCTTTGTGGAGGGGATTGAAATTGAGCTCGATAATGTAATCGCCTGTGCGGCAAGCAATGAAAATGACAATAGCGTGAGTGTGTTCCTATACCCTCGGGAAGGTGCCACCAATATTCAATATTTTGAAACAGAAAATAGTGCGGTCAATAAAAACGATTTCGCAAACTATACACCGGTGACACTCCCTTTGCAGGATGTTTTCAACGGTTTTCTTAAAAAATTCGAACTCGCCAGCGCTGTCGAAAAATGGGTCATCATTACTTTTGATGAGAATGGAAAAACGCATCTTTCCAATCCGATTCGCTTGAAGCAACGCATAAAACCTACCGAATACTTACCGCAAAATATCACAGTCGATACTACTACGACGATGCCCTATTTTTCATGGGAAGATGGTGCGTACGACGATACGAAAATCTATTTTCAAGTCGTATCCGACGCCCAAAACAATTTACTTTCGGGAACCTATACTTTTGAACGCTTGTTTCGGTACTATGAGTTGGATAATGTGGTGCTCAATGTAACCAAGGGAACACCTCCCGAGCTTAGAAATGAGACCACATACGGGTTTAGTTTATTGGCGGTAAGCGAAGATAATTGGGTGAACCAATTTTCGGAAATCAAATTTCAACTCCAGTAATTTTGAAGAAATACGAATCGTGATAATTTTGTTAACGGTATCCAGTATCTTTGAAACGAGCTACAATGTGAAGGCCCCTATGCATAAAATTTACCTGTCTTTGTTGTTTTTATGGTCACTAAATTTGGGTTTCACTCAAACTTCTATGGTTGCCGATGTGAAGATTCAAGGCGCCAAAAGAACCAAGCCCGCTTTTTTAAAAAAACTGGTTCAAATGCAACCCAATATGCCGTTGGATTCACTGTTGATGGATGAGGATATGACACGGCTAAAAAGACTGCCATCCATATCACATGCCTATTATCAAGTTTTTTCCTCAGATGATGGGCGGCACAATGTTTTTTACAATGTAGAGGAGAATTTTACCTTGATTCCCTTTGCCAATCTGTTCAGTTCGTCAAACGATGATTTTGCCTTTCGTGTAGGATTGCAAGAATTTAATATGTTGGGCAGAAATATCACCCTGGGCGGTTTTTACCAGTACGATGTATTTAGTTCCTATGGGGTAAGTCTTCGAGCCCCCTATTTGTTTAGCAACCGCTTTGGCCTAGCGTTCAATTACCACGACTTTACGACCCAAGAGCCTGTTTTCTTTGAAAATGCCACGGCCGATTATCGCTACAACAACAATGGGTTTGAACTTCTAGGCTTGTATGAGCTTAATTTCAAAAACCGAATTGAACTGGGCGCAAGCCTGTTTACGGAGGATTATGAATATCTGAGTGGCGCAACAGACCCCAACGTGCCCCAAGCCTTAAAAGTAGATAAGCATCTATTTAAACTGATTTATAATTTTGATGGTATTTCCTACGATTATCATTATTTGAAGGGTTTTCGGAGTACGCTCAACTTTCAATATGTGGGGAGTGCGGATCCGACTTTACCAGAGTTCTTGATCGGCTTCAACGATTTCGCCTATTTTTTAAGGGTCGGTAATCGGGGTAACTGGGCCAGTCGGTTGCGTCTGGGCCTGGCAAGTAATGTAGATACCCCATTTGCACCTTTTACGGTCGATAATAATTTAAATATCAGAGGTGTCGGGAATACCATTGACCGGGGCACCGGAGCGATTGTGCTTAATACCGAATACCGTCATACATTAGTAGATAAAGATTGGTTTGTTTTGCAGAGCAATGTATTTATAGATGGAGGGTCTTGGCGCAATCCCGGCGGGGATTTTAGCGATTTTGGAGACGACCAGAACATTCGGATTTATCCTGGAGTGGGGCTTCGTTTTATGCACAAACGTATTTTCAACGCCATTTTCCGAATCGATTATGGCTATGGTATTACCAAAGATGCCGATCGTGGTTTGGTATTCGGGATCGGGCAGTATTTTTAGGCTAAGCTTTTAGGAAGTATTCTTATAATGAGTTCGACCTAACAAATGAGGTTTCGACTGCGCTCAACCTGACATACGTTCATCATATCTAGACGACACCAAACTGATCTTGTTTTATTCTTAAGGCGATGGTATTATTACGAATTAGCGCGCCTCCACTTTCCGCTTTGTTATCGGTTGTTTGTTCAATTGTTTAATGTAGTAGGAAGGATAGAGGCCTGTTTTCTTATAAAAGGCCCGGGTGAAGGATTCGGCATTGCCAAAGCCCATTTCTACAGCAATAGCCTTAATTTTGTAATTGCGTAGCGCGTTATTATTCTTTAAAGCTTCTAGTACATGGGCTATGCGGAGGTCAGCGATATAGGAACTAAAGTTTTTGCCACGGTAAGCATTGATAATTTTGGAGAGGTAATTGCTATTGGTGTTCAACTGTTTGGCCAGATTTTGCAAGGAAACGGCGGGTTGTAAATAGCCCTGTTGTTGTTCGAAGGTTTCCAATTGGCCCAGTAGTCGTTGTACTACTTCTTTTGCAATTTGAAGTTCCTTGCTTTCAATTTCTTTAAAGGTTTCGGCAGATTGCGCTGCGTGTTGTTTCGCCATTAAGGCCTCAAACTTCTTTTTATAATTAAGTCGCTTCCGGTAGTAGTAATAACCAAATAGAAGAGCACCTCCCAAGGCTAGTGAGAGTGCATACAGCCAGTGGGTGTAAGTGGTGTTTTTGGATTTCAGGGTATCAATTAGCACTTGTCGCTCTGCCAGCAATAAAGGAATGTCGTATTGCTCTTTGATTTTCTTGTTAAAGTATAGGGCATTGGCATCTATTACACTGTCAACATAGATCAACTTGTCTATATATTCTTTTTGCTTTTCTTGATGATTTTGCTCCCGATAATACGCATTAAGGGTAGCATACACTTCCAATATTTCGGGTAAGAATTCCTTAGTGTGTTGTACAATGGAGTCAGCCTTTTCAAAGTCAAGTAGAGCCTTTGCCTTTTGATTCAAATCCCAGTAGGACTTGCCTCTAAAGACATAGGTATTGGCCAAACCATAATCTTTCTTATAGGGTAGACTTTTGGTTAAAATTGGGATAGCTTCTTTAGGAAGACCTTGTTTGTATTTTATTTCACCATAAGATCCATGCAAGTGGTAATACCACTCCATATCATTCCTTGACTTACTCTGGTTGAGCCCTAACGTTACATATTTTTCTGCGTTTTTCAAATCATTTAAATGCAAATAGGACAATACAATACCATTTATGTTGCGTATTAGATCTTGATACACGTCAATACCATCGTTTTCAAGAGATTTAAGATGTTTTCTGTATTCTAAATTTATTGCTAAGGCCTCTTCATGTTCCCCGAATATGTGTTTTATGCTTGCAATCACTTCCTTAGCAGCCATTTGAAGCTCGATGTTATCTTTTTTATTTGCGTGTTCCAAAAGCAGCAGATAGTCTTTCAATGCCGATTTGAAATCTCTTTTCATGAAGTAGCTATAACCTTTAATATGATAACCCATGCCAGGGTAGTCGTCCGTGTTTAAATTATATGTCAGTGTGATTAGGCTATCTGCATAAATAATCGCTGAGTCATAGTTTTCAAAATAATTAAGCGTATTTGCCATATTACGATAACCCCCGGCCACTTCTATATTGTTATTTTCGATTTTTGCTTTTTTAATATGTGCATTGATGTATACCGATGCAGCTGTCGAATCTTCATACACGAGCGGATAATAAACATCCCGCAGCTCCTGATAACTTAATTGTAACAGAGAATCGGGAATATTCCCATGTCCTACCTTTTGCGCTGTTGCATTTGGTGTTAGCCATAAAGCAAAGAAAAGAACAAATAGGAGTTTGCGGATGGGCATTGTTGCAGGTGAGTTAGAATTAGAGCCATTACCTCTTTAAAAATGCTTTTAAACAATTGTAAACAAGAGTCAAGGTTTTTTCTGCGCTAAATATAGGAATTAGCTGCTGCAGAAATTCAGTTTTTTAGCTGAAGTGTAGAATGATATGGATAAAAGATTGGTAGCTACATCAAAACATCATTCACCGCTTTTATGGGCGCAGGCAAATCGGTTTCCCCAAGCATTTCCCTTAAATCTATTTCTATGGTCCTGCAAAGTGACAGCATCGGGATATCATTGCCCAAACCTTCGAAGGGGTTTTCAGAATAATCGCCTACCAGTTCCATCATTAAATAGACCCAGCCTACCAGAATGGTAAAGGGTATCGATAGCCAAACACCTAATTCGCCCATTTTTGCAAACTCAGAAATCATCCCCAAGGGCAACAGAAATATAAAAATACCCACAAACACAAAGCTCATGCTCCCATACTGTCGTGGAAGGGGGAATTTCTTAATACGTTCACACTGGCCCTGAAAGGTATAAAAGTCATTAAGTATTTTTTGAAGTTCCATATGGCGAAAATCATCGATCAGACGTTGTGCTCTTAGGCTTTTGAGGTCTTGCGATTGTTGGTCAATAATTTGGGTCGCGGTGTTTTGGTAATTGATTAAACGTTCGAGCTCTTCTTCGGGTAAAAAAAGATGTAGCTCTGTTTCAGTGATTTGATCGGCCAACAGCCCTACACCATATTGATTTCTTCGCTTTTTGATATGATTGCGCATGAGTTTTCCCTGGCTGATGTGTTCCCAGGGAGTCGGTATGAGCAGTTGGCTCCGCAAGGCATACAACCATGCAATATGACGATAGATCATTTTTTTTCTAAAGGCGTTCAAGGTGCTTTCGCTTGCTGCTTCCTCCTTAAATTGGTTGCCGACAAACGCTTTGGTCGCACTGCCCCAAGCGCGGCTTGAATTTACGATGGCGCCCCATATCTTTCGCGCTTCCCAGAGCCGGTCATAGGCACTATTGTTCTTAAAACCAACGTAGAAAGCAACGGCGGTACCAATTACCGAGAGGGGAAGCCAAGGAATGACCATCCAGGTTTTTAATAGTGTCAGTTCAAAAAGTGCCGCTGTTAAACAGGCCCAAGCGCTAAGCCAAATAAGGTGGCCGCCACTGAACCGCATGATCGATTTTAGGCCGAAGTTCTTCTTTATATACATTT
>CALLVX010000104.1 GCA_938010765.1 uncultured Flavobacteriaceae bacterium
TGAGTTTGCAGAACGACTCGCTACCTATGTGCCGGATTTCGAAATTTACCTTCAATTTGATTCACTGGATAATAAAGTACTTCAAACACTTCGTGGAGCAGATCTCGCCGACACACGTGTACAGGCCTTAGAGCATCTAAACCGCTTAAACCTATCGACTACGCTGGTCGTAACCCTTCAAAAGGGATTGAATGATCACGAAATGGGCCAAACGATCGACTTTGCCCTGAAACAAAAATGTGTTCGTGGAGTCACCTTTCAACCCACGCAGATCGCGGGTCGTTTGGAAAATTTCGAGCTAGATGAAAATCGTATCACCTTGACCGAAGTGCGGCGGAAAATTTTGGAGCAATCCCCCATTTTTGAAGCAGATGACCTCCTTCCCGTTCCCTGTAATCCAGATGCCCTGGTCATGGCCTATGCATTGAAATTAGGGGATGAAGTGAGCCCGTTAACCAGGTATATCAACCCTGACGATTTGCTGAACGAAGGGAAAAACACCATCATTTATGAACAAGACCATGAGCTACATGGGAAAATGGTAGAACTTTTTAGTACGGGTAATTCCGTTGAAAAAGCTTCTGAAAATCTAAAAAGCATTATGTGCTGTCTCCCAGAGATAGACGCCCCGGAACTAGGCTATGACAATTTGTTTCGAATCATAATCATGCAATTTATAGACGCTCATAACTTTGACGTTAGGGCCATAAAAAAATCATGTGTCCATATCGTGAACAAAGACTATAAAATCATTCCCTTTGAAACCATGAACCTGTTTTACAGAGATAACAAAGTACAGTATTTAAAACAATTGCAAAAGGAGGAACAGTGGTAATCATTGTACTTCTACTGGTAGGACCCGCGATTCTCTTTTTAACACTTGCCATCATTGGCTTGATTAAAAAAGACAAAAAAATGGCCAAGCTGTTTTTCATTCTAATGGGGGTATACTTATTGATCAGTTTTGGAATTTGCGGTATTATGCTGTCTAATTTCACCTTGGATACGAAATAACTAAACTATTCAAAATGCTTTTTCCTTTAGAAATTCGGATAGACGATGCAGCTTGGATTGGTTTTTTAATGTTTGCACCCACTATTTTGTTTTTTTTGGTAGGCTTAATTTTGCTCCTCATAAAGCAAAAAAAACCTGCAAAAACGCTGTTTATCATAGCAGGCTGCTGTTTGTTAGTAGCCCTAGGTTTGTGTGGTATTGGAACGTACTGAACTCTGAAGGGAGTAACATGGGTCCTAATTTTCGTTCTGCTAGCACTACGGATAAGAGGGAACATTCAAAATGGCAAAAAAAAGATCAGCAAAGCTGGGAACCTAGTTGTTAAAGTAAACTACCTCGGGGCGAGCCCACGGGGCATTAAAAGGAAATTTAACATTGATTTCGATGCAAGCCTTTCTGAATACTTGTCGTGTAGGCCTGTCTGAACACTTGTTGTTCAGACGTCGGAGCATTATAGATCTCGATTATCGAGTAAACGATCTCAGGGTAGTCTCGCAAGGCATTGAAAGGAAGTCTAACATTCGATTATCGAAGATAACCAATATATGAAATCATCTTTTTTCTTGGAGGTAGGAAATTTGGGCGGCTTGGTCGCTATGTTAGTGTTATTAATGATCGTACCCCCCATTTTACTTTTAATAGCCGGGCTTGTTGCGCGAAGTAAATCGAAGAAAAAAACAGCGAAAGTGCTTTTTATTCTGGCCGGAGTTTATTTGATAATCGGTCTTGGTATCTGTGGGGGTCTTATGGGGGGATTTTAGATTCTGTTGCGCTCCTCTACGCGTTTCGATTTTTTATTGTTTTTAATTTTTTCATTGCCGAAGCGATAGCGAAAGTTGAATGAAAATACACGTGTTTCCAAGCGCACATTTGTGGTACTGCGTTGTTGTTCAAATTGCCTGGTTAAAAAAGCATTGCTTTGATTGAAGATATCGTCTAAACTCATTGATATACTCACCTTGCCATCCCAAAGCGTTTTTCTCATGGAAATCCCAACATTACTGATGGCGCCTTGCACTTCATTCCCCAAGGCCCTTGAAGATTGGTACATAAAACTCAAATCGGCCGAAAGACTTTTATCCCTTAGAAAGTTAAGGCTATTTGTGTTTCTAAAGTACCACGTCCAACGACCATTTTCTATTTCGGTATTCGATTCTAAATCTGAGAATTTGTACCCGTTGTAGTAGGAATTTAGATAGGCATAAATACTCCAAAAAGGAGTGAGTCTTTTATTATACGAAAACTCAGTGCCATAAGAGATTCTTCGATTCAAACTTGTAGAGACAAACCGAATCAAATTGGAGTCGTTGTCTTGAAAAAGCAATAGTCGAAATGGGTTTTTTTCATTTCGATAGTACACCTCAACCGTATAAGCTTGGTCATAGGTGTAGTCCAAAGCTATATAATTCCTGGTAGCTGGTAACAATTCTGGATTCCCCTCTTCTACAACATTG
Source organism: uncultured Flavobacteriaceae bacterium (assembly GCA_938010765.1). GTDB lineage: Bacteria > Bacteroidota > Bacteroidia > Flavobacteriales > Flavobacteriaceae > Pelagihabitans. Next base: position 2,469 of record CALLVX010000104.1, read on the forward strand.
TTGCTTTGGAATATTTGGAAGGGGTTGACCCTGTTGTAACGAGGTCTATTAATTCTTCTATAGTAGTTAAAGGCGAGGTTGTTCTTTTTATTAGGAGAATACCCGAAAGAAAAAGAAGGAAACCATTCTAAATAGTCGTTCTTCCTTGGTGTAGTACCTTCTAAAACCCCCTGGGTTTCTGTGAATTCCGTTCTAAGGCCCGATTTCATTGTCCAGTTGTCCCACTCCGTCCCATACCCCAAATACGCAGCATAGATATCCTCTTTATAAGCAAAATCACCATTTTCAGTGGGGTCAATTCCCGGTTGGGTCCGGTCGAAACCTTCTTGTTCCACATCACTTTTAGAATCGATTCCCGCATACCGCAACCCGGTTTCGAAATTCCCGGAAGCTCCAAACGGGTATTGAAAGTCTAATTGAGCGCTGTAAAGGTCGACACGTTGCTTATTTATGGTACTGAAATCATTTTCGCCAATCAGATTTTGATCAAAATCGAAAAAGTCCGTTTGCAGTCCCTGGAACCGCTCATAATCGTAATAGGTATAGTGAGAACCAACTGATAGTTCAGCGCCTTTTTTTGCAAGGCTGTGCCTATAATCCAAATAATAAGATGTATTCAGCTCCTCGTGTTCTGAAAGATTTTGAGTCGTAAAACTACTTTCTAAAACACCTGCCTCATCATTAATTAGCGTCTCGGAATCAACCTGTTGATCACGGATGGGTTGAAATGAATTGATAGTTGAAAAGCTTAGTTTGTTCTTAGCGTTAAAAGTATAGTCAAAAAAGGCATTCAGAATTTGTCTGATGGGGTAGATATAGTAGGTCTGTTCTGAAACCCATAAGGAGGTATTGCCATTTGCCTCAAAAAAATTTGTATTATCGGTATACCGCTCTAACTGATTATTCTTGTTAAAACTATAATTCACCGAAAAAGCCGCTTTTTTACCTTTAAAAAAATGGTCGGTACCTATGAGGTGTTTCGCCAACACCGCCTGCTTGTATTGATTGTAAATCGCCCCATTATATCCAGAAATGAGATTGGTCTTCATTTTAATGTTGATCAACATGCCTCCCCCCGCACTAAATTTAGTCGGCGGATTGGTAATCACTTCAATGGCCTCAACATTGCTTGCCGAAGTACCTGACAATAAGTTGATGATATCACTTTCGGGAAGGTTTACCAAACGCTCGTTGACCATTATTCGGATATTACCTCCTCCTTTGACCGTAATCTTGTCGCCCACAATGACCACAGATGGGGTCCGCTTTAGTACCTCCCAAACATCCGCATCGGCAATAGAGGTATTTTCTACAGTGAATACCAATCGGTCTATTTTGCGTTCCAATCGTGGCTTTTCCGATAATACAACCACCTCCTTGAGTTCTCGAATCTTGTTTAGTACAATATCATCCAGAACAACGTCTGCTCGTATTTCGACGGGAATAGGGTCTGATTCGTTTTCGATATAACTCGCTTTAAAAAAATAGGAGCCTTCGGGTATCCCCGCAATTTCGAATTGACCAGCTTCATTGGTAGAAGTACCATCGATTAAAGTAGTATATTTTTCGTCTAACAAAAAAACACTGGCAAGCGCCAACGGAGTTCCGTTCGCGTCCGTGACCGTGCCACTCACGCGGTACTCTTGGGATAAAAGCGAATTACAAAATAGCGTCAAAAAAAAAGAAAGAAGAAGGGCGTTCCTCACAATGTTCTTTAATTAGCTCATAAATCTACTATTATTTATCGGTATAATCCTACTTTTAATGTACTCTTTATCGAAAATAATTCGCTGTATTAGTGCCTTGAGAGAATTCTTAAGGGCAAACAGGGTACTCCATATTTTACAGTATCTTTGCAACCTTATTCTGGCCCACAAAGGCCTACGGAAAGCGAATTTATGAAGCACATCAGAAACTTCTGTATCATAGCCCACATCGACCATGGTAAAAGTACCTTGGCCGATCGTTTGTTAGATTTTACTGGCTCGGTCACCGATCGAGAGAAAAAAGAACAACTGCTCGATAGTATGGACTTGGAGCGAGAACGCGGCATTACCATAAAAAGTCATGCCATCCAAATGGATTATACGTACAAAGGCGAAACCTACGTACTTAACTTAATCGATACCCCTGGCCATGTTGATTTTTCGTACGAAGTTTCACGGTCTATCGCAGCCTGCGAAGGAGCGCTCCTTGTAGTAGATGCCGCGCAAAGTATTCAGGCACAGACCATAAGCAACTTGTATTTGGCCCTGGAAAATGATTTAGAGATCATTCCTGTTCTGAACAAAGTTGATCTTCCCAGCGCAAGCCCTGAGGAAGTAACCGATGATATCGTTGATTTATTGGGGTGTAAACCAGAGGAAGTAATCCCGGCAAGTGCAAAAACTGGCATCGGTATCGAGGAAATATTGGCCGCTATTATTGAACATATTCCCGCACCGGAAGGTATTGTTGAGGAACCCTTACAAGCATTGGTTTTCGATTCGGTATATAATCCGTTTAGAGGGGTAGAAACCTACTTTAGGGTAATCAATGGTGAAATTAAAAAAGGCCAAAAAATAAAATTCGTAGCCACGGGGAAAAGCTATTTTGCAGATGAGGTGGGTACCCTAAAGCTCACACAGCATCCCAAGCAAACCATTAAAGCGGGTGATGTAGGGTACCTTATTACCGGTATCAAAGATGCGCGTGAGGTAAAGGTTGGTGATACGATTACCGATTCAGCTAAGCCCACGCAGAACATTATAGCTGGTTTTGAAGATGTAAAACCAATGGTGTTTGCAGGGATTTACCCTGTAGATACTGAAGACTTCGAGGAATTGCGTTCTTCTATGGAAAAGCTGCAACTGAACGATGCCTCATTGGTATTCGCCCCTGAGAGTAGCGCAGCGCTTGGTTTTGGTTTTCGTTGTGGTTTTCTAGGGATGCTCCATATGGAAATCATTCAGGAACGTTTGGAACGCGAATTCGATATGACCGTAATAACTACCGTTCCCAACGTAAGTTATCATGCATACACCAGAAAAGATCCTGAGAAACCCCTAATTGTAAATAATCCTACAGACCTTCCCGACCCTTCTACCGTCGAAAGGGTCGAAGAACCCTATATCAAAGCAACGATCATTACAAAATCGGATTTTGTAGGGAATGTCATGTCGCTCTGTATCGATAAGCGTGGCTTAATTACGAACCAAACCTATCTTACTACCAATCGTGTTGAATTAACTTTTGATATGCCCTTGGCAGAAATTGTATTCGACTTTTATGATCGTTTAAAAACGGTATCAAAAGGCTATGCATCATTCGACTATTCCCCAATAGGTATGCGCACTTCAAAACTTGTTCGAGTCGATATCTTATTAAACAGCCAACCTGTTGATGCATTGTCGGCTTTGATACACTTCGACAACGCAGTGAACATCGGTAAAAAGATGTGTGAAAAATTAAAAGAGCTCATTCCGCGACAGCAGTTCGACATTCCCATTCAAGCAGCAATTGGTGCTAAAATCATTTCAAGAGAAACCATCAAAGCCTTGCGAAAAGATGTAACCGCCAAGTGTTATGGGGGTGATATTTCTCGGAAAAGAAAACTGCTTGAAAAGCAGAAAAAAGGAAAAAAACGAATGCGGCAAGTCGGAAACGTGGAAATACCACAACAAGCATTTATGGCAGTTTTAAAGTTGAACGATTAAATTCCTTACTATAAATTTACCGTATTTAGCAACAATAAATCTGTTTTTTCCTACAAACCGAGCGCCATTAGGCAATATTTTTTTCATCATATAGTTATATTTGATATCATAAAAGTTTCCCCGACTAATGACATTTTATATTGCACAATTTAAGGCCCACCATCGAGTAGTTCAAGTTGAACAGCACTCTATCTTTATTTGGAAGCAAGAAGGCGGCGATATCGATCCCAAACTTCTGGAAGCTAAGATTAAAAGAGAATCTTCCGTTCATTTCTTTCAAATGCTCACAGGCGAACGCTATCTAATTTCCAAGGAAGACATTTCTGTTTCTGTAAGTAAAACCGAGCCATATTCAGGATAAGCCCACTCATTTGGTTTAATTCTATTTTAGGGCCTCAATGCTACTATTCTATGAGTTGCGCCCCACCTTCCTCATAGAATTAAAAAATTAGGTTAACTTTAGTACATCTCCTTTGATGCTATTGGCACAAGGCCAAAATAGTTTTCTAAACCTGACCTAATACATGGAACTTGCAATACACAATTGGATGCGTGCCGAACCCTTGGAAGAAACGGTAGAAAGAATTTCTAAAATAGGCTATACCAAGCTCGAAATTCAAGGAGCTCCCGAGCTGTACGATACACAAAAAGTAAAAACTCTTTTAGATACCCACGGTCTTGGTTGCTGGGGTTCGGTAACACTCATGCTCGAAGACCGCAATATGCTCTCGAAAGATCAGAAGCAACGAGAAAAATCAGTGCAATACGTATTAGACCTTGCTAAAATGGTGATGGAACTTGGCGGTTCGGTCATTTCACTCGTACCAGCGACTGTTGGAAAAACAATTCCCGATGGTCGGCCCGAAGAGGAATGGCAATGGGCCATTGAAGGAATTCAAAAGGTATATGAGTATACAGAATCTGTAGGCCTGCGTATCGGTATTGAACCCATCAATAGGTTCGAAACCTATTTCATTAACCGCGGGGATCAAGCTTTGGCACTTGCAGAAGCGGTCGGCCCGAACTGTGGGGTTTGTTTAGACACCTTTCATATGAACTTGGAAGAAGACGATATATATGCCGCTATTCGAAGGACCAAGGGCAGGTTGGTAAATTTTCATGTTGCCGATAACAATCGCATGGCCCCTGGCATGGGAACACTTGAGTGGAACAAAATTATAGGTACCCTTCGGGAAATCGAGTACGACTCGGTACTCTCTGTCGAATTCTGCGCTCCAATCGATAGAACCCCCGCAAATCCATATCCCAATTCGATAGATACTGCCGCAAAAGGACTTAGTGAGGAACAGCGAAAATTCCTCGAGGATCATGGTAGTGCGGCCGTTACTAGAGAGTTTTATGAGATGCTTACTCGAAAATCGGTCGAAACCTTAAAACCCTTTTTATAAGTATGCGAATTAGCAATATAGAAGCCTTTTGGTTACGATGCCCCATTGAAAGTGAAAAACAGCACCGTTCGGACTATGGCTTGTTGACCCATTTTGATATGACCTTGATTGTAGTTACAACGGAAAGTGGTCTACAAGGCTTTGGAGAGGCCAAAGCCGCTGTTGGTTCTTCCGGCTCTTGCGCATCGATTGTAAGCTGTATTGAACATGAAATAAAACCACAACTCATAGGAAAAGATGCCCGCGAAATTACACGTATATGGGAACATGTTTACAATGGTACTCGGGAACACTATGCACTCTCAAGGGGCCGTAAATTTCCTATTTTAGGAAGAAGGGGGCTTACGATTTCCGCATTGAGCGGTGTTGATACAGCGCTATGGGACCTAAAAGGAAAAGCGCTTGGCGTGCCGGTTACCCAGTTGCTAGGCGGTAGTTGTAGGGAAAAAATGCAGACATACGCAAGTGGTGGTTGGGCAAACGTTGATCAAATTGGCGCGCAATTGGCAAGTTACGTTACAAAAGGTTTTCAAGGTGTAAAAATGCGCGTTGGCGTAATGGATGCTACCGTAAAAGAAAGTATAAAAAGAGTACAGGCTGCACGTGAAGCGCTTCCCGAAAGTGTTAAACTTATGGCCGATGCCCATGGTACGTTCAGCGTACCCGAGGCCAAAAAATTCTGTGACGGAGTGGCCGATTGTGATCTATATTGGTTCGAGGAACCCATAAGCCCCGATAATCGCCAGGGTACGGCAGAAGTGCGGGCATCGACCAGCATTCCCATTGCCGCAGGAGAAAGTGAATACACTGCCTTCGATATGCGCGATATGATTCAACTAAGGGCAATAGATGTCTTACAACCCGATTGTGCCATTGTTGGGGGCATTACAGAGGCTATGCGCATCGCTCAATTGGCGCATACCTATCAATTAGAGCTGGCACCCCACTGTTGGGGTTCCGCCTTTTCATTTATGGCAGGTGTATCTGTGGCATTTGCTTCTCCTTCGGCCAATGTAATCGAGTTTTCTTTAGGGGGCAATCCCATGATGTACGATTTGGTAAATGAGCAAATCGAGGTAAAAGAAGGAATTATAAGCACCCCCGACAAGCCCGGATTGGGCCTTACTCCCAATTGGGATTTTGTAAAGGAGTATCAACAGTAAACTAAAAGATATGGCAAAGGCGACCAAAATAAATCATGTGGCTTTAGTGGTAAATAATCTTGAAGAAGCCTGTAAGTTTTATGAAAATGAATTGGGTCTTGAGCCCATTCCTGCATTTCTTTTTGACTATCCTACCGCTTTTTTCAAGTTCAACGAAGAGCAACAGTTGCATTTGACCGAGTGGGAGGATGTCTATTCTTTTCGGGGGCATATTTGTGTACAAGTAGATGACATAAATAGCTTGTTTTTTAGAATGAAAGAACTGGGTGTTATTGATATTCGACCCTGGGGCAACGTTCGTCAATTGCCAGACGGGGCCATACAACTATTTGTGAGGGATCCTTCGGGAAACCTCGTGGAGCTTTCATCCGTTCCAGGGGCGCCAATTGATCAGGCCATTTTTGAAGATGTACTTTACAAAGAAGGGATTTATGTGTCGGGACGAAATGATTTCCGAGGTTATAAATCAAAAGATGCGACTCTTTATCATGGCGATTCTTAAAAACCGTATCTACACATTATAAACCAATAATAGTTCCTAGTGAAAAATATACTACTCCTAGAAACAGTTGACCCCGTTGCAATGAAGCTGTTATCCGAGGCGAAAGGAATTGCATTGTTCGATGGTTTCTCAGACAATGCGAAAAAAAAAGTTGTTTCAGAAAATGACATCGATGCAATTGTTACAAGAGGCAAGGGCCAGGTAAATGCTGTCTTGTTAGACGAATGTCCGAATCTTACGATTATCGCACGCTGTGGAGTAGGCTTGGATAATATTGATGTAACAGAAGCTACGAAACGCGGTATAAAAGTAATCAACGCTCCAAACTCGAATGCGGCTACCATCGCCGAACACACCATTGCCCTTATACTTCTTTTACAACGAAATCTGTTTAGCGCTATAAACATGGTGAAGCAGGGGAACTGGCAGGGGCGGAATGAATATAAGGGCGATGAGGTCAATGGGAAGACATTGGGTATTCTTGGGCTCGGAAACATTGGAAAAAAAGTAGCGACCATTGCAACGGCATTGGGAATGAAGGTTGTTTATTGGAGTGCAAAAAAGGAGAATGTACCTTACCTCCTTGTATCCCTTGATGATTTATTGAAAAAGTCCGATTGTATCAGTGTTCACCTCCCCTTGACCCAAAAAACCGAAAACCTTTTGGATCGTTTCGCATTTGAAAGAATGGAAAAAAAACCAATGCTCATCAATACAGCGCGCGGAAAAATAATAAATCAACAAGCACTGCTAAAAGCACTTAATACTGGAATGATTTCGGGTTTCGCCGCCGACGTACTGGCAATAGAGCCACCGAAAGAGAATGATCTCCTGATTGCACATCCAAAAATATTGATAACGCCACACTTGGGAAGCCTAACCGCCACAACCTATCGACAAATGTGTCTGCGAACAGTTAAAAACGTACTGGCCTTGCTAGAAGGAAACGATCCTGACGATGGCTGTATTTTCAACCACAGAGAATTATCAAAAAACTAGCCCCCTTCCTTTAACACAACCAACAAAAATACCTAAGTGTTTGTTTTACGGTATTGACCGAGTGCTTTCTAAGAACCTGGAAGCGGGGAATCTTTTGAATTCTTTTTGGTACAGGGGACATTCTCAAAAACGGCATCGTTCGCCTCTAATTCTTTTACCACTCTTTCTACAAAAATTCCCTCCAAACCTTCTATTTCCCCACCATCTACGAAAATCTTTCCATCAAGCTGGCATATATCAAAATCCTGAACATTAGGTACCTCACACTGATAACATCCCGAATCAAAAACACTCCCATTCGAATCGCTCTGCGAACAGAAGGAAAAATCTAACATAAAAACTAATCTAATTTTACTGCTGGTAGTATCTACTTTTTATAATAGCAACAAGCGTCTTTCGTTCGTAAATCGCTGAAATAAAGATAGATATGCATCTGAAGGAAATACCAATATAGGTGTTATTATTCCTACTGGTTTTCCTTTAGAGAAAAACAGCTGGAACCATAAAAGTCAAGAACGACATTTTGAATCTAAGAAACGAAATAGTGTCAGTCCTGCTGCGGCGAGGCAACAGAAGTATCATCTACATCAAAAACCTTTCCTAAATAGACCAATTTAGAGCCCTCGGTAATATTTTGAGTCTCCGTACTGAAAGACGAGATTATCTTTAGATCTCCGTCAGCGGTCTTTAGGAAAATAGGAATCGTATGATCTTCCTCTTTGGTAAGTTTGATCAGCCCCCTAAAATGTTCCGGGCCCTTGAGAGAAATTTCATGAACAACAGGGTAGTTCCTTGCCGCCTCCATTAGCTTTATAAAATCGTCGGTATGTGAAAACAAGCCCTCTTTAGGGTTATTTTCCGGATCGTTGGTCTCATCGGCATTCACCAGACGAAACGAACCATTTTCCCCAAATTGGCTTTTGAAACGATTTATGGCAAACTGGTTGATATCAGGGTTTCCAGTAAGTGCCATTAAATAGCCGACATCGTTTAACTCAATATTATCGGAAAGATTATCAGAATAGATATTGGCCGAAAGTGCTTCCAATCCCAAAGTTTTCGCTTTCTCCACATTGGTCCGGTTATTGTCGATCAATACCACATGGCGGTTGTTTTTTTGTAAATAATCGGCGATAAGTAGCGATACCTTTGAGGCGCCAACAATAAGAATCCCTTCGGACTTACTCAAGAACACCCCTATCATCTTAGCAAAGAAACGGGCGGTGGTAGCATTCAACAAAACAGTTCCTAAAACAATCATAAAAACCAGTGGTGTAATGTATTCGGCGCCCGGTTCTCCCTTTGCAAGTAGTTTAGAGCCGAAAAGAGAGGCAATCCCCGCAGCTACGATACCACGTGGGCCCACCCATCCTATAAACAGTTTTTCGTTGAATTTCAAATTGGAACCGGCCGCGCTCAGAAAAACCCCTATTGGGCGAATTACGAACACAATAACGGCAAACAAACCGGCCGTTTTCCAATTGTATATTAGTTCCAGTTCAGAGAGGTCGATATTGGCCGCCAATAGAATAAATAGAATGGAAATTAGTAAAATACTCAGCGATTCCTTAAAGTATAGGAGCTCTTTGATATTGGGCAAATCGGTGTTTCCCATTACCATTCCCATCACCACTACCGCAAGCAGGCCCGATTCGTGGGCAAAAACATCCGACACCACAAAAACCAATAACACGACCGATAAAGACGCCACGTTCAGTAAATAGTGGGGCACCAAATTCTTTTTAATAACAAAGGTGAGCGCATGTGCGAACGTAAAACCAAAAGTAAAGCCAAAAAGTAAAATCTTAGCAAATTCAACCAAGGCGGTTTGTGTATATCCCTGTCCCTCGCCGACACTGATAAACTCAAAAACCAAAACTGCAGCAAGTGCCCCGATAGGATCAATTAGGATTCCTTCCCATTTTAAAACTGCCGAAACATCTTTTTTCAAAGGGATATTTCTAAGAATAGGGGTAATTACAGTAGGGCCTGTCACAATAATCAATGCTGAAAACAAAAAGGAAACCTGCCAACTAAGTCCAAAAATATAGTGTGCGGCCAAACCAGCACCAAAGAAAGTAACAAGGCTTCCCAACGTAATCAACTTGGTAATTACAGGACCCACATTACGTATTTCAGAGCGTTTAAGAGTCAAGCCTCCTTCAAAAAGAATGATACTGATAGCCAATGAAACAAAGTAATAAAGGCTCTCACCAGGGAACAATCCTTTTTTGCCATTCCAAATGGGTTCAATTAATTTATGCCCGTCTTCTGTGTAAAGTGTTGCCAAGGGCCCTACAAGCAACCCAATTAGAATAAGGGGTAAAATAGCGGGTAATTTGAATCGCCAAGCCACCCACTGTGCGATAATACCCAATATAACAATCCCTGCAAGTTCGACCATCTTTTGTATTATTCGTTTGAAGTTAAACCTCTTTTGAAAAATACCATTTTAATTGGTTCCTTGCAAAAAACAGTCGCTGATTTTGATTCTTAAATATTGTGTTATCTTTCCAGTTTGCAAATAAGGGAAACTCAAACAGAAATCGATCCATTTAAAACAATTCTATTCGGCTTTGCCTTTTCACCATCCCTTCGGGTAAATGTTTTGGAAACCACTCGTATTGCCTATTACTTCCAAGCGAAGCTGATTCTATTCCATGTCGGTGAAAAAAACAACGAAAAAGTAGATATCATTAACAGTATCTTACGGGAGGTCGAATACAATGACCCTGTAGAAATTCAGTGGCAAAACGGTAGTCCGTATGATATTATCCTGAATACCTGCACTAAACTCTCTATAGATTTATTGATTTTGGGTGCAATGCAGCACGAAAACATGCTTCAATTTTATGTAGGCTCTATTGCAAGAAAATTGACTCGAAAAGTCTGCTGTTCGGTGCTATTGCTTATCAAACCCTCTGCCGAGCGTGTGCCTTGTAAAAATGTAGTTGTAAATGGTCTTGACGCGCCTGATACTCCTTTGGCCATTACCAATGCTTTCTACGTCTCCAATGCGCTTGGGGCCCAACAGTTGACGATAGTTGAAGAAATCTTGCAAAAAGAAATCGACGTGACGGTAGAGGACGATCGATCCTTAAAAAAGGCTAACCTAATGAAAGAACGCCTCAAACAACGTGAAGAATCTCGAGTTCGTAAAATAATTGATGAAATGCCCGCTTCTTTGACCCGTAACATTGTTATCAAAACGCAAAGTATTTTTGGAAAAAGAGGCTATTCCATTGGCCATTATGCCGAAGTGGTAAGGGCCGATCTCTTAGTAATGAACGCACCAGTTAAAACAGGCATCTTAGACCGTATTTTTCCTCATGATATTGAATATATATTGTCGGATCTCCCGACCGATCTTTTAATTATTCGTCCGCAATAATTTGAGTGCAAAACAAAATTATACCAAGAGCTTCATAAGCAGCCTTCCAAAAAACTTGTTCTCAGGTTTTGTGGTTTCCTTGATTGCGTTGCCCCTAGGTTTGGGCCTTGCACTGGCAAGCGAAGCCCCCCCTATTTCTGGAATCATAGCGGCCGTCGTCGGAGGGGTTGTAGTCGCAATTTTAGGAGGCTCAAATGTAACCATAGCCGGACCCGGAAACGGGCTCGTTATCGTTTTGCTGGGAGCTATTACCACTTTGGGCGAAGGTGATCTTTACCAAGGCTATTTGTTCACCCTTGCTGCAATTGTGGTGTCCGGTATCCTTATGTTGTTATTGGGTTTTCTTAAAATGGGGCGTTTGGCAGACTTCTTCCCGGCATCGGCAATTGAAGGAATGTTGGCCGCAATCGGCCTCGGTATACTCGCCAAGCAATTCCACATAATGATAGGAAACAATGGTGCAAGTGGAAGTATTGTTGGTCTTTTGGGGGGCATACCGAACGGAATATTTTCCTTGTTTCAAAATGTCGAAACCAGTATTTTAGTTGCTGCGGCCGTAGGAATCCTAAGTCTGTTGATCATGATATTTTATTCGAAAATTCGAAACCCGTATTTTCAACTGATTCCTGCACCCATGTGGATTTTGATCCTTAGTGTTGGTTTTAGTTATGTCTGCACATGGACGAATGTTCCCTACCCAATGGATTCAAAATTTCTGGTCAACATTCCCGACAATGTAATGACCAATTTGGCCTTTCCCGATTTTTCGAAAATATTGCAGACCGAATTCATTCTTGCGGTTTTCGCCATAACGCTCATAGCCAGTATTGAATCCTTGTTAAGCATAAAAGCGGTAGATAAACTAGACCCGCAAAACAGGCGGTCAAATGTTAATAGAGATTTAAAGGCTCTTGGTCTCGCCACCTCTCTTAGTGGTCTTCTTGGCGGTTTAAACGTGGTCACGGTAATTGCTAGAAGCTCGGTGAACGTTAATAATGGGGCCACTAACCGTTCCGCCAATTTTTTTCATGCTTTCTTTTTAGTAGTATTCGTACTCTTGTTTCAAGAACAACTTCGCAAAATTCCATTGGCCGCTTTAGCCGCCATTTTGGTGTATACCGGTTATAAGCTAGCCACGCCGAAGACTTTTGTTAAAGTGGCCAAAATAGGAAAAGAACAAATAGTCATCTTTTTGGTTACACTTTTAACTACGCTCTTTACGAACCTTATTACGGGTATTAGCGCCGGAATCTTGATTACTTTTTTAATCCATATCCTAATCAATAAGAGCTTTTCGCTATTTCTAAGCCATCTAACAAAACCCAATGTACTATTGTTTAAAGAGCAAGATGGCGGCAATTACTATGTAAGTGTAAAACACTTCTGTAGCTTTCTTAATTTTTATCGATTGAAGAATAATTTAGACATTATCCCTGAAAATGAAAATGTAGTGCTTGATTTTTCGCTCTGTAGCTTCGTAGACCATACCGTAATGGATGGGTTGGAAAATTATACAGAAACATTCGCAAAAAAAGGAGGAAGTATAGAAATCATTGGGCTGGATAAGCACGGTGCGGATTCCACGCACCCTTTTGCGATTCGAAAAATAATTCCGTTGGCAAAATTAAATCCCATCGAACGTTATTTTACAAAACGGCAAGATCTTCTTAAAACAACTGCGGGGGAATTTCAATGGGCCTATGAGCCACAAAAAAGCACAAAGACCAAATTCTTGCGCAACTTTGTGTTCTTCCATACGCGACAAATTCCGTATTTGTACAATAGTTTAAAAGCTGAGGACAAAAAAATAAAGGTTTTTGATGTAGAGTTTACCGAAGGGGCTTTTATTGCTAGAGAGGTGGTCAAAACCACTATAATGTATGTTCATTTAGAAGCTAAAATACCTGTATTTACCCTCGATAAGGAGGGGTTATTAGACTTTTTGTATGGCTTGGCCGGATTTAAAAACATTACGCTTGATAATCATCCAGATTTTAATAGGCGGTTTTTTTTAAGTGGAGAAAATCCGGGTGAAATACAGTCCGTTTTTACCCAAGATCTAATTCTGTTTTTAGAAAGTAATCCTTACTATCATATAGAATCGAATGGGGAGGCACTTCTAATCCTAAAAAAAGAAAGGCTTTTAAGTGTACAGGAAATTAAGGCCATGATTTATTTCGGAAAACAGCTGTCACAGATCGTTCAAGACCCTGCCCCAGTTCTCTAGACTGTTAAAAAACCCGCAAGCACACCTATTATCACTGTTGGTTTTCTTATTTTGTGCCATCTTTTCAAAATCTAAATGAACCTGTATCCCATTGAAACCGGAAACTTTAAATTGGACGGAGGCGCCATGTTTGGCGTAGTTCCAAGAACCATTTGGCAAAGAACAAATCCGGCCGACGCGAACAATCAAATCGACATCGCCGCTAGGAGTCTTTTGGTAGAAGATGGTAATCGACTAATTTTAATTGATACCGGAATGGGAAACAAGCAGTCTGATAAATTCTTTAGTTATTATTCGCTCTGGGGAGATCATTCGATAAATCGCTCTTTGGCTAAATTTGGTTTTCATAGAGACGACATTACCGATGTGTTCATGACCCATCTGCATTTTGATCATTGTGGGGGCAGTGTACAATGGAATAAAGACAGGTCCGGTTTTGAGCCGGCCTTTAAGAATGCGCGCTTTTGGACCAACAAAGCCCATTGGGAATGGGCCAACGATCCTAACTCAAGGGAGAAAGCTTCCTTTTTAAAGGAGAATCTTTTGCCCATGCAAGAAAGTGGGCAATTGCATTTTATAGCACGAGAAAATAACGGCTTTATTGAAAAATCGGAGCTTGGGTTCGGCATCCATTTTGTAGATGGTCACACCGAAAAACAGATGTTGCCGCAAATTCGGTACAAAGGAAAAATACTGGTGTTTGTTGCCGATTTAGTTCCAACGGTAGGCCATATTCCCTTGCCCTATGTAATGGGCTACGACACCCGCCCTTTATTGACCCTAAATGAGAAAGGGGCATTCTTGAGCGAAGCCTTGGAAAACGACTATTACCTGTTCTTCGAACACGATGCGCACAACGAAATTTGCAGCTTAAAGTCCACCGAAAAAGGGGCACGGCTTAACGAAACCTATAATTTTAATGAGTTGTTCTAGGCCTCTTTTCTACAAAATACTCATCGGTTTATTCTTTGGGTTGCTTTTCTACTCCTGTAAGGTTCAGAAAGCTCAGAGTCGCCATTTTACCACTGTTTTTTCGTTTACGAAAGGCATTGAGGGTCCCGCAGTCGATTCTCAAGGGAATCTATACGCCGTAAACTATAAGGAAGAAGGCACTATAGGCATTGTGGATGCTAAAGGAAATATTCGAACGTTTCTAAAACTTCCCGGAAAGAGCATTGGGAATGGCATTCGTTTTGATATGGAAGGTCATATGTACATCGCGGATTATGTAGGCCATAACCTATATAGGGTTGAAAAAGGAAGCAGTACTCCAACAGTTTGGGCTCACAATCCAGATATGAGCCAACCCAATGACCTAACCATTGCCCCAAACGGCACCATATACCTCAGCGATCCCAATTGGGCAAAAAGCACGGGCCGTCTTTGGCTGGTAGGGTCAGATAAGAACATAGAGCTTTTAGAAGAAAGCATGGGCACTACCAATGGAATAGAAGTGAGTCCGGATGGAAAGTTCCTTTATGTCAATGAGTCGGTTCAGCGCAAAGTTTGGCGATATACCATTGATTCTGATAATCGTATTTCCGATAAAACACTGTTTCTCTCCTTTCCCGATTTTGGACTCGATGGGATGCGTTGTGACATGAAAGGTAATTTATACCTTACACGTTACGACAAAGGCACCGTGGTAATCATATCGCCTCTAGGAACGCTGTTAAAAGAGGTGCGCTTAGTAGGAAAAAAGCCTTCAAATATTACCTTTGGGGGTGAAAAAGGAACAACTTGTTATGTAACCATGGCCGATCGTGGGTGTTTGGAAAGTTTTGAAGCCTTGCATCCTGGCGCTTATTATAATAAAATACATTAAACTATATATACTATGACCACATTTTTCAAATCGATTACCCTGCTCCTATCAGTTTTCTTGATGGGCTGCGGCGCTACAGCACTAGTGACCACCCCAATCGAAAATATAGATACCAGCCCCTTAAAAATATCGGACCTTACAAAGGCCGAAAAAGAAAATTGGGGCCATTTAGATTTGGTGACCGATACCATTCCAGGAATGAGCGTTGATAAAGCATACGCCGAAATTATCGGCAATAAAAAAGGACAAAAGGTCATCGTTGCCATTGTAGATTCTGGTATAGATCTAAAACATGAAGATTTGAACGACGTATTGTGGATCAACAAAGGTGAAAAACCAGGGAATGGCAAGGATGATGATGGGAATGGCTATGTAGACGATATTCATGGGTACGATTTTTTAGGGGCTTCTTATAACGAGCAGCTAGAAGCCGCTAGAATTGTTAAATTAAAACTGGGAGATGCTGATACACAGGCAAGGGCCAAGGCGAAAATAGAGGCCGATACGCAAAAGTACCTCGGATATAAAAATCAATTGGACCAGATGTATCCGGTCATTGAAAACGCCCATAAGACTATAAGCACTCATCTTGGGAAAAAAGACTACATAAAAAATGAGGTGACTGCCATAAAAACAGAGGATCAAACACTCTTGCAGAGTAAATCGATTGTTACTCAAATGTTTGAACATGGTAATTCAATTCCTGAAGTGTTAAAGAGTATCGATGGAGACCGAAAAGGGTTGGTAAAACGATTGAATTACAACTTGAAAGTTGATTTTGACGGTAGAAAAGTTGTAGGCGACAATCCCTATGATTTCAATGATAGAGGATACGGTGATGGGAGTCCTCAAAACGATTATGAAGATGAAAGTCATGGAACCCATGTAGCCGGAATCGTCGCTGCTGAACGCAACAACGGCAAGGGAGCGAATGGGGTAGCCAACAATGTGGCATTGATGAGTATTCGTGCCGTACCAAATGGGGATGAGTATGATAAAGATATCGCCTTGGGTATTCGTTATGCCGTAGACAATGGTGCTAAAATTATTAACGGCAGTTTTGGAAAGTCGTTCTCTCCCAATGCCGAATGGGTATACGAGGCTATTAAATATGCAGCCTCAAAAGACGTTCTATTCGTACATGCAGCGGGTAATGATGGGCTTAATATAGACGACGCTAGCAACCCTAACTTTCCCAATGATCGCCCAAATGGAGCCGGGGAAATTGCCGATAACGTAATTGAAGTAGGTGCCCTAGACCCCAAATATGGTTCTGAAATGGTCGCAAGTTTTTCTAACTATGGAAACCAAAACGTAGATGTATTTGCCCCGGGTGGTGAAATCTATTCTACCGTTCCCAGCAACAAGTATGAGTACAAAGGAGGAACATCAATGGCAGCTCCTGCGGTTGCGGGCGTTGCAGCTTTAATTCGTTCGCAATATCCGAAATTGACAGCCCCACAGGTGAAAAAGATAATAATGCAATCCGGGCTATCCCCAAAGGCAAAGGTAGTAGTTAGTGGCGATACGGCAAACACCGCAACCTTAGACAAGATATCAAAGTCCGGTAAAATAGTCAACGCCTACAATGCCTTGATAATGGCCGCGGCGGTCAATTCCGGAAAAATGACACTCTAGAAGTTCAAAAAAGATATTTAGTTGCCTTCAAAAAGTTGCTAATCACTACAATTAAACACCATGCAATATAAAAATTCAAGCCTGTTTTTCTCCCTGTTTTTGACCATAGCTGTTTCTGGCGGTCTATTAGCCCAAAATACAGTCAACTATTGGCAGCAACACGTCGATTACACCATGGAAGTGGTTATGGATGTTGAAAACTACCAATACACCGGCACCCAAAAACTCGTCTATACCAATAACTCACAAGATGAACTAAAGAGAGTATACTATCACCTGTACTTCAACGCTTTTCAACCTGGTAGCGAAATGGACATGCGGCTACAGAATATTGCCGATCCCGACCCTCGAATGACAACTGATGCCAAAACAAGTCGTATCGCAGCACTGACTGAAAGTGAGATGGGATATCTACATGCCGTTTCGTTGACACAAAATGGACAAGCCGTTTCTTTCAATGAAGAAGGTACAGTATTAGTGGTCGATTTGACAACGCCAATTCCTTCCGGTGGTAAGACCACTTTTGAAATGAAATTCAAAGGGCAGGTACCCTTGCAGATTAGGCGCGCAGGAAGAAACAACAAAGACGGTGTGGCACTGTCAATGAGCCAATGGTATCCTAAAATGGCAGAGTACGATTTTGAGGGGTGGCATGCAGACCCTTATATATCAAGGGAATTTCATGGGGTATGGGGGAGTTTTGATGTGAAGCTTACGTTGGATAAAAGTTATGTCGTAGGGGGTACGGGCTATTTGCAAAATCCGCAAGAAATAGGGCATGGATATGAAACGCCCGGAAGCAAAGTTAAAAAGCAAAAAGGCAAAACGTTAACATGGCATTTCAAGGCACCTATGGTACACGATTTTATGTGGGCCGCCGATCCAGAATACATTCATGACACGCTTCCAATGGAAAACGGCCCAACCTTGCATTTTTTCTATAAAAACGACGAGAAAGTCATTAAAAACTGGAAAGAAGTACAACCCAGAACGGCTGACGCGATGCGTTTTTTTAACAAAAATATTGGCAAATACCCCTATGAACAATACTCGGTAATACAAGGTGGTGACGGGGGAATGGAATACGCCATGGGAACCTTGATTACTGGAGGGGAAAAATTAGCTGGGCTTTCTGGCACTATGGTTCATGAGCTCGCGCATTCATGGTTTCAACATGTACTGGCCACCAATGAAGCAAAACATGAGTGGATGGATGAGGGCTTTACCACTTTTATTTCTGCACTTTGCAACAACGAAATCTTAGCGCAAAACAAACAAAATCCGTTTGAAAGTAGCTATGCAGGTTACTTTTATTTGGCCAAGTCAGGAAAAGAACAACCGCAATCTACCCACGCCGATCGTTATGATTCAAATACACCCTATGGCATTTCCGCATATAGCAAAGGAGCCATTTTTCTTTCACAATTAGGCTATGTGATCGGGCAAGACAAGTTAATGGAAACCATACGTACCTACTATGAGAATTTTAAATTCAAACACCCTATGCCGAACGATATTAAAAGGATTGCCGAAAAGGTTTCTGGAATGGAACTTGACTGGTATTTGACTGACTGGACTCAGACAACCAATACGATAGATTATGGTATAGAATCGGTTACAGCCGACGAAAACAAGACCCTAGTGCGTATGGAGCGTTTAGGTCTTATGCCAATGCCTATTGATATCTTAGTGGTCTACAAGGATGGCACTCAAGAGACCTTTTATGCACCTTTACGCATGATGCGGGGTGAAAAAGAAAATCCCTATCCGCAACTGAAAAGAACTATTTTACCAGATTGGCCCTGGGCATCCGCCAGCTACGATTTTACCATTGAGAAACCATTTGATAGCATAAAAGGAGTGATGATCGACCCTTCACAGCTAATGGCCGATATCAACCAAGCCAATAACATCTATGAAGATTCAGAGGAATAGTCTGCCTTTTAAAATATGCCTAGAGCCCGCTTGGGAAGATTTACCAAACCTATGAGCAAAGTTTTCAGTTATCCGAAAAGTGAAAAACTCAAAAACAAAAAGACAATAGACCTATTGTTTTCAGAGGGAAAATCTGTTTCAAAATACCCTCTTAAGCTTATATATGCCCAGACAGCACCCTTCTTTAACACACAAATAGAAGCCGGCGTTACCGTCCCAAAAAGAAACTTCAAAAGCGCAGTAACCCGAAATCGAATCAAAAGATTGCTTCGAGAAGCGTATCGAATAAACAAACAAGAGGTTTTTAACAATACCGAAGGCAGATTTGCGTTCCTGTTTTTATATCTTGGTAAGGAAGTTCCGACATTCAAACAAGTTGAAAAAGGAATGAAGGTGGTACTGCAGCGATTTTTTGAAGCTGAGATTACCCAAAATAGGAAAAAATAATAAAGATAAGGACATACCCATTTTCGAATCGCAACATCGATTTGTTATTGGTTTTCAGTTTTTCTACAAACAACAGCATATGCGAAAAATGATAGGTAAAAAAGTACTGGTTCCTGCCTTTGCCGTAATAATATTAGTCCTTGGCAGTGGTTTTGTAAAAAGCGATTTCTTCGAGATTGCCAAGCAAATTGAAATCTTTACAACTCTTTTCAAGGAATTGAACATGAATTATGTCGACGAGACCAATCCCGCTGAATTGATGGACACCGCCATCAAAAACATGCTAGACGATTTAGATCCTTATACCAAGTTTCTAAATGAACAAGATGTAGAGGCCTATCGTATCAACAATGCCGGGGAATATTCTGGAATCGGTGCCACCGTGCGTTCATACAAGGATAAACTGGTCATTATTGAACCCCATAAAGATTACCCCGCCGACAAGGCCGGTCTTAAAGCGGGTGATGAAATTATTACGATCGGAGATATAAAAGTCGCCGATTTTGATGACAATGCCAGTGAATTGCTCAAGGGAGCGAACAATACTTCAGTAAAAATCACCTTTAAACGACAAGGGGAAACAAAAACGACCATGATTACCAGAGCGGCCGTAGAAGTAGATGCAGTACCTTTTTATAAAATGGTCGATGCCAAAACGGGCTATATTGTCTTGTCAAAATTCAACGCAAAAGCTTCAAGTGAAACCAAAGAAGCGCTAAAAGATTTAAAAGGGCAAGGAGCTGAGAAAATTATTCTTGACCTTCGTGGCAATCCGGGCGGGCTCTTATCCGAAGCGATTAACGTGACCAACCTTTTTGTCGATAAGGGAGAATTAATAGTGACAACCAAAAGCAAAGTCAAAAAATTCAATCAAGAATACAAGACCAAGAACAAACCAATTGACACTGAAATTCCCTTGGTAGTCCTTGTAGATGGCAGCAGTGCCTCGGCAAGTGAAATCGTTTCAGGAAGTTTACAAGATTTGGATCGCGCTGTGGTAATGGGTGCGCGTAGTTTCGGGAAAGGACTGGTACAGCGACCAATGAAACTCACTTATGGCACCCAGTTAAAAGTTACTATTAGTCGCTATTACACCCCTTCTGGGCGCTGTATTCAATCACTGGACTATTGGAATCGAGATGCTGCTGGCAAAGCGGTACGAACCAGTACTTTTAAAGATTTTACAACAAGAAATGGTCGTAAAGTACAAGATGGTGGCGGGGTTCTTCCTGATGTTGAAATTGCAGCGGTAAAGGCGAATGAACTGACCATTGCCTTATTGAACAATAATGTGATATTCGATTACGCTACCGAGTACTATTATAAGAATAAAGAACAAGAACTCGGGAGTTTCGAATTCTCTGATGCCGATTATCAAAATTTTCAAAACTTTGTGTCCAAAAGCGATTTCTCATTTGAAACCAAGACCGAAAAAGCCTTGAAAGAGGCCATGGCCATAAAAGAAGAAGTTCTTACTAATCAGGAAATAGAAGGTGATTTCGAAGAACTCCTTGCAAGCATCGATAAAAATAAAATCGTCGCCCTTGGAACATACCAAAAGGAAATTCAGAAAAAGCTAGAAGATGAAATCGTAAAACGGTATTTCTATCGCGACGGGCTTTATCAATACTACCTTAGCAATGATGAGGCGATTTTAGCGGCTACTGAGTTGTTAGGAAACGACGGAAAGTATCAGGGGATTTTGAAGTAATAGCAGTTCTAATTTTTGGTTTATCCATTCTGACGTCTTGTGGAAACCACAAAAAAACATAGTGCCGAATTACTCCTCGAAACAAAATCGATCCTAGGGGAAGGGCCCGTATGGGATTGGAAAAGGCAGGCCCTATTTTGGGTAGATATCGAAGGGTGTATGCTACATCAGTATATCCCAATCGGTAAAAAGCATCAAAAATGGTCATTTGAGCACACGTTGGGAGCCGTGGCACCCACTGAAAAAGGCAATCTCTTGCTGGCCCTGGAAACCGCACTAGCCACTTTTGAACCCACCTCCGAAACCGTAACGCAGCTTACAGTTTTGCAAAACGATCGTCCCGAAATGCGTTACAATGATGGCAAAGTAGGCCCAAACGGGAATTTTTGGATCGGAAGCATGCACAAACAATTGGCTCCAAATTCCGGAACCCTCTATCGTGTTGACAACCGCCTGAACGCAACCCAGGAAATCTCGGGAACGACCATTTCAAACGGAATGGCATGGAGCGCGAATCATAAACTCTTTTACTATATTGATACCGCTACACAGCAAGTGGCTCAATTTAGTTTTGATAAAAGTACCAGTAGTATCACCAATAGAAAAATAGCTTTTACCATCCCTAAGAACTTTGGCGCACCAGACGGGATGACCATTGATGATGAGGGAATGCTATGGATTGCCCATTGGGGAGGCAATGCAGTAAGACGTTGGAACCCCAAAACCGGTGAGTTACTGGAAAAAATTGAACTTCCGGCACCAAATGTGACCTCCTGTTGTTTTGGAGGAGAAGGCTTGAACACCTTGTACATTACCACTGCAAGAAGTGGTTTAAACGAGTCGCAACTAAACCTATTTCCCCTAAGCGGGGGGTTATTTACCTTTCAAACGAGGGTGAAAGGAACACCTATTCATTACTTTAAAGGCAGCTAATGCACTATTCAGGAATTACCAATAAAGTTGCAGTCGTTACCGAAGCTGCAGAGGGTATTGGTTATGCTATTGTTTCGTTATTACTGAAAGCGGGTGCTAAGGTGGTGTTAAACGATATAAATAAGCAAAAAGCGGTCGATGCCGTTACCGAATTGACCAAAGACCATCCCAAAAGTTGCAGCATTTTTTCAAGTGATGCAGGTGATGTGGAACCTATAAATGCCCTTGTTGATTTTACCTTGGAACAGTATGGCCGATTAGATTTTACCGTTCCAAACACAGGAATTACCTTGTTTGGAATTTTTTGGGGTTTACACCCGCCTCGTTTCAAAAAGTGATGCGACTTAACCTTCAGGGAGTCTTTTTTCTCGCACAACATGCTGCGCAGGAAATCATAAAACAAGGCGGTGGTGGAAAAATAGTGCTAATGTCATCACAAGTAGGTATTCGCGCCTAAAGAAACCTTACGGCCTATGCGATGACCAAGGCGGCGCTGCGTATGATGACCCTTAACCTCGCATATGAACTTGGAGAATATCAAATCAACACCAACGTAATTGCCCCAGGGGCCACATTGACCGCCATAACACGATAAGAACAGCCTGATTACGAAGGGGTTTAGAACCGTTTGAATCCAAATAATAAGGTGGGTACTCCCAAAGACATTGCCAAAACCTGTCTTTTCCTGCTATCGGGCGAAGCCGCACATATCAAAGGCCAGACCATAACTGTCGACGGGGGTTGGACCCCTGCTGGGAAGTATCCCGAAGATTTATAAACCATTCATGCATTTTAATAAAATACCCCATATCGCCCTCATATGTTCTGATGACCAAGTATCAAAACATTTTTATTCGGAAATTCTTGGTCTAGAAATATTGAAGGACACCTACAGGCAGGGTCGACAATCCTACAAACTAGATCTAGGGTTGAACGGGGGGTATATATAAGGGTTACCTTCACTTCCGAATCTTGCTGTGCGAACTTCTAGGGCAGAGGTGGCAGGGCTAAAGCATTTGGCCTTTGAAGTGGAGAATATGGAAATTACCAAGAAAGAGCTGGAACAGAAGGGACTCGTCATATAGGACATACGAGTTGATGAAGCTACCCAAAAGAAATTCACATTTTTTGAACACCCAGACGGACTTCCGTTAGAAATCTATGAAAAAATAGATGGTGGCCTTACTTTATACCGGAGCGATTTGCATTATTTCTAAGATACTTTTTAGGGCCAATAACCGACTCGGTAGTCTGTTTTAAGGTCGAATGCCCCGTAGCCCTTTAGAAATGGGTTTTTCATAGATATTTTAACTACATACAGCTGTTTCCCTAGAGCACCTAGGACATTCAACCAACCCTTAAACCGACCACCTGGTATAATTTTGTTTCACTGTTCTATAAAACAATTACACCTTAAAATATACCTTGTATTTATCCAAGAAATAGGTGATATACCAAAAAATAAACAACACGAGCAAGGAGTTTAGCACTACGAGTACCTTTTCTGAAAGCCCGATAGGCCCAAGCAGCCCATCGGTCCAGATCATTCCAAAATCACGAAACCATTGGTGCCCGACCGTTTCGGCAAAAAGATAAATAAAGATTGAATTTGTACCGACAACCGAGAAAATACGCAGCCACTTTCTATGATTTTCCTTTACATCTATCGCCCAATAAAACAACGTCATAGTCAGTATTGCAAAACCTCCAGAAGCCAATGCAAATGAGGAGGTGGCTATGCGTTTTACGATTGGGGTAATGGCGAGCCAATCGAGGGCGAAACCCAATACAAGTGCCGCCGATCCCCAAATCAGAAACGATTTTATTTTTTGGGTTTCTGGTAGGTTCTTTAGTAATAATTGTCCGCAAACGACCCCCCAAATAGTATGAGCTGCCGTGGGCACAAAGTTTATGAAAACCCAATAACCTTCGTTCACTTGCTCCATGACCAGCTGATCTACAAAAGAACCAAAGCTATCATGTCCTTGCGCATACGGCGCTTCAAGGTTATAAAAGCGATATGCTATTTCTGTCAACAACAATAAAACAATAGAAATACCTATTTGTAGGCGATGTGGAAGATTCATTAAAGCGTAGGCTATCAGAATTGTAAACGCCAGCTGTACCAAAACGTTCCATAGTTCCCATACCAAGGCATGGCTATAAACGCAATGCAACAACACCCCAAAGCTAAAGAGCAAAAGGCAACGGCGTAAAACGTGCTTAGTTACCGCGCCACGGTCACCACTGGCCAACCGCTTGCGAAAGGAAAACGGCATGGCGACCCCTACTATAAACATGAAAAAAGGCTGTATCAAATCCCAAAATCGAAGTCCGTTCCAAGGGTGGTGTTCTAATTGTAATGCGACACTATGAAAAACGGTTCCTTCGGTAAGTGCTACAATGCCATGATGAAAACCCGCTGCTTCGGCAATAAGGAGAAACATGATCATGCCCCTAAAAACATCTAATGAGAATAAGCGTTTGGATACATTGGATGCAAGTTGAGACATAGTGGTCGGCTAAAAATTTCTTTAAGATACGTAAAAAACGAGCTTTCATTTGAATACCTGTTCCGGACAAAAAACCCAAAATAACCTAGTTTCCCTACAGAAATTGACAAAATTGATGTCCACCCGACCTAATTTGCGTTAAAAAAATGGCGCCTCTATCATCGCATCTCTTACTATCCTTTCCTCTATTATTAGGGGCCCTACAGGGGCTCTTCTTGTCATTTACACTTCCAAGAATCTATAAGACGCATCCAAGCGCCGTACAAACCCTTTCAGCGCTTCTCTTGGCAGGCTCTGTTTCGCTGATTTTGTATGTTTGTACCATTGTATACCCCATTTTTCCTTTAAGAAGCATCGTTTTCTTAGATTCCCTGGCTTTTCTGTTCGCGCCATTGACCTATCGCTATTTTTCCAAATTGGTTTTTCCTACCAAAAAACTTGGTATTCCACCAGTTGGTCTTTTTGGTCCTGCCATTATCCATCTTTTTTATGGGGTTTTTCTATTTGGATATTCAGAGCAAAACATGGCCGTCTTGGTACAGGCAAAAATGTTCGAATTAGAATGGTTGTTCATCTTTATCTTCCTGATAGGGTGGACCCTTACTTTATCCGCGATATCGGCTCATTTACTTATTCGTTTTAGAAAAAATGCCCGTCACTTGGTTTCCTTTAAACCACAGATTCGATACCTATCCCTGTTTCTGGCAGCCCTGCTGTTGGGTACTGCAATTTGCACCCTATTCGCCTTGGATTTCTTTTTCGAAATTCGATTCTTCTCCTTTACCAAGACCTATATCGGTTGGACCATCATCCCATTTGTTATCTATGCGGTCACCTATGTGTCGATGGGGCGACCTGAGCTGTTGAGGGTGCCATATCAAATTCCCGGAAAAGCAAAGAATAAAAGGCCTTCCGAAGAATTGGAGGCACTTAAAATAAGCTTGGAAAGCGCCATGGTCAATGACCAACTGTATCGAAACCCCACCTTGTCACTTCAAGAACTTGCTGAAAAGCTGAAAGTAGGGCAGACCAAACTTTCCCATACCATTAACCAATGCTATCAATGTAATTTCTACGAATTCGTAAACCGGTTTCGCCTGCAAGATTTTGTAACCAAGGTTGAACAGAACGCTCATAAGAAACACACCCTCCTGGCCATCGCTTTCGAAGTGGGGTTCAACTCAAAAACCACCTTCAACAAATCGTTCAAGCAACTGTTTCATATCACCCCCAGCCAATATGTAAATCAATTGGGCCGATAGCCAAATTGGTACGCCTACATGCACACGTTCGATTATCATGAGATTGCGCAGTACCATTGTTTTTTATTCAACTCTAAAATTTAAAACAATGAAAAGAAAAAAGAAATTTACCACCATCTCGTATGCATTTGCAATTGCATTTTTAATATTCAACACAGGTTGTGTGAATGACTATTTAGGAAGCGGCCCATCAAAAGAGGAGACCAAGGAAGAACTGCAACAACTATTGGTCGATTTTGCAGTAACCGAAGAGGAGAAAAACGCGGAAGGACATGCAGCGCTTTATGTATCTGAAAATTCCATGGTTAATTTTGTATTAAAAAGCAGCGGAAGTCCTGTCATTTTTACCCTGACAAGAGACGAATGGATCGGGTTCTTTACCAGTTGGGATTATGAGTACTTTCCAGTCTATTCCGACATTGATTTTAGTATTGAAAAAGGGTTGGCGGCAAGTAGTCACCAATTCCAAGCATTTAGAGATGGTAATGAAGATTTATTTGGCAATGATCTGTTCCTGTATTTAAATACACCTGACGGTTGGAAAATCATAAGCAACTCTTCTACCATTACCACTCCCGACGATACCACCGACTACTCCGGTTTGGAGATAGAGGCTTCGACCCATGCCGTTTTCCAAGACTTTAAAACGGCTTTCGACTCAAGAGCGGAAACGGACTTTACTTCATTGTTTAGCACGCCTACGGCACCCTGTTTTCGATTTAAAAAGGTTTTTTCAGAAACCTATGATGTAAATGCCCATACCGCTGGTGTGTTCTTGGAACAACTCAATGGATTACCCTCCAATATCAAAATTGATTTTCAACGTTTAAAAATTGATGTAAAAGACCAATATACTGCATTGGCCAGCGCCTCATACACAATCTCAAAAGGGGCTAAAAAATTAGAAAAGGGACGTTTGTTGACAACCTTGGTGGGAACACCCAATGAAGGTTGGAAAATTTCAGCCATGGTATTTTCAATTAACAAAAGCAGTGCCTTGACACGCTAGTATTCGGGGGAATATTTCAATAGCACTGTGATCACGGAACACCGGAATGTTTTTTCCGGTGTTTTCCGTCTTAGGGTTTCTGGTAAAACCACTTAAAGTCAAGAGAAAAATGCAGATAATGTGATATCTTACAAGAAGTAAACAACCTCGGGCAAGCCCAAAAAAGTCTGAAAGAAAATTTGACCTTCGACTATCGAATATATAAACCGCAACGAATGAAAAAGTGTTGGTGTTTGATTGGCTTATTTTTAGTGATGGCATGTAAGCCAAATACAAAAAAAGAACATTCGACCCACGATTTAGAACGGCAATCCATAAATTCTAACGTATTCCTAACCGTTCTTGGCACTGTTCAAGATGCCGGTTCCCCGCACATCGCCTGTAAAAAAGAATGTTGTGCAAACTTGTTTGAAAATCCAGACAACACAAGAAAAATAGTGTCTTTAGGCCTCGTTGACAATGAAAACCAACAGACGTTTTTATTTGAGGCGACTCCCGATATCACAGAACAGCTAAAGATGTTGAAGAAAGCCGCATCTTGGCCCGCCGAGGAAATACCAAACGGAATATTTCTCACACATGCGCACATAGGTCACTATACTGGTTTAATGTACTTGGGAAAGGAGGCGACCAATGCTACGGAAATTCCTGTTTTTGGAATGCCCAAAATGCAACGCTTTTTACAAAACAATGGTCCATGGAGTCAATTGGTAACAGAAAAAAATATCGCGTTACGTTCGTTACAAGATGCAACTGAAGATTCCTTGAACTCGAATTGCAGTGTGCGGCCTTTTAGGGTTCCGCATCGTGACGAGTTTTCGGAAACGGTCGGCTACCAAATTATAGGCCCTACTAAAAAAGCACTTTTTATCCCGGATATCGATAAATGGGAAAATTGGAATAAAAACATCCTTGATGAAATAGCCAAAGTTGACTACGCCTTTATAGATGCCACTTTTTACGATGGCGCGGAAATTAGCAACCGGGACATCTCCCAGATTCCACATCCTTTTGTTATTGAGAGTATGGCTATGTTCGAAAAGCTTCCCGCAAGCGAAAAACAAAAGATTCATTTTATCCATTTTAATCATACCAACCCGTTATTGAACGAGGAAAGTCCGGAAGCTAAAAAGGTACGAAGCAACGGCTTTCGAATTGCACGTATAAACGACCAGTTTGCTTTGTAAGTTCTTAGATTAAATCAACCATGGATAAGGCCTTTATCGAACATATTGAATACCTGCTCTGCGTAAAACATTGTAAAATACAGACTTTGTCGGGAGGTTCTATTTCAGAAGCATATCTATTAGAAACAGAGACCGAGCAATTCTTCTGTAAAATAAACCAAGGGGCCAATGCGTTGAAGCTGTTTCAAGCAGAAAAGGAGGGTTTGGATGCTATTTCCCAGACCAAGACCATTGCAACACCAATAGTAATTCTCTGCGAAGCCATGGAAAATGGGGCCCTGTTGGTTATGGAGTATATCGAACCCAAACGGTCCGACTTCAAAAATATGGAACTGTTTGCGCACCAACTTGCCGCCCTTCATCAAGCACCTACCGATGCGGCTTTTGGCTGGGAAGGCCCTAATTTCATTGGGAGCATTCCGCAAGGCAATGCAAAAAATACCAATTGGTCTGTTTTTTATGTAATCGAAAGATTGCTACCACAACTTAAAATGGCCGTTGCTAAAAAACGTCTTTCAATAAAAGAACTTCCTTCGCAGGTCCAACTATTAAAAAGGTGCGATTCTTTGATGCCCGAGGTGGCTCCCGCACTGCTGCATGGTGATCTATGGAGTGGAAATTTTCTTTTTGCACCAAACGGCACTCCATACCTAATCGATCCTGCAGTTTACTACGGGCATCATGAGGTAGATTTGGCAATGACGCGTCTTTTTGGTGGTTTTGACCCCTCTTTTTACAACGCCTACAACGAACATTTTTCGGAAACGGATGGAACTGCCGACCGACAGGAGCTTTACCAGCTTTATTACCTACTTGTACACTTAAATCTTTTTGGCGGTTCCTATCATGGGGCTGTCGTTTCTATTCTTAAGAAGTATTTTTTATAGCCTAATCTATGCTGCCTAAAACAATGAAAATTATTGCAAATCAGTAGTTCATTTTTTAATTTTAATACATGCAATCCTTTGAATTACAACTTACAGGTGGCCATCCGAATTCCTTGGGAAATACGGTTGCGGTCGTCGAAACCGTTCTAGCATCCCCAGAGCGTTTTGAGGAACTTTTTAACTGCTATTTTAGCACAGATGAAGTCGTTCGGTTACGCGTTTCAAACGCCATGAAACGTATTTGTAAAGAGCGAAAAGAGTTACTGGTGCCATTTATAAGTCGCTTTTTAGATGAAATTAGTCGAATCGACCAAGCTTCGACCCAATGGACCCTTGCCCAACTCTTCTTATCACTTGAAAATGATATGCAAGAAGTCGAGATACGAAAGGCCAAAGAATTGCTTACCTACAACCTCGTAAACCACCATGATTGGATCGTTCTGAACACCACCATGATAACTTTGTCGCATTGGGCCCAATCGGACGAGCAGCTTCAAAACTGGCTAGTTCCGCAGTTAGAGCGTCTAAGCACCGATGCAAGGAAATCGGTATCGGGAAGGGCAAAAAAGATGCTTGTAAAAATTGCCTAGTTTTCCTTACTTTTAAAGGAAACTCCGATTGTACTCCATGTTTTTAAAAATAGGCCGTATTCGAATATCCCTCTTGCTACTCTCTTTTTTGGTTGTTAGCGCATGCAAAGAGGAAAGCAAAAAAACGTCCACCGAAAGCCCGTATACTAACTGGTCTTCTTATCTGGGGGATTCGGGAAGAAGCCATTTTTCTACACTTTCACAAATTACACCTGAAAATGTGAACAAACTTCAGGTCGTGTGGTCATACGAAGCAGCCGATTGGGGGCAAATGCAGATGAACCCCATTATTGCCGACTCTCTCTTATACGGTGTAACGGCCGCGATGCGCGTAGTGGCTTTGAATGCCGCCACTGGGAAGGAAGTGTGGCAATTCGGTGACTCGGTAAAAGTCTGGCATTCTACCAGCCGCGGGGTGTCTTATTGGGAAAAGGAAAACGACAAGCGAATTCTATGTACACGCGGACCTGATTTATATGCGCTTGATGCGTTAACCGGGAAACCCATTGCAACATTTGGAGACAATGGCAAGGTTGACATGCGCACCGGAATGGCCGAATCGGCCAAAAATAACTTCGTAATTTCCAATACGCCGGGAACCATCTATAAAGACCTTATCGTAATGCCCTTACGTTTGTCTGAAGGGCCTTCGGCCCCTCCCGGAGATATTATTGCATTTAATGTGATTACCGGAGCGGTCGTCTGGGTTTTCCGTACAATTCCGGCTAAGGGCGAATCCGGTTCCGATACTTGGGAAGATACCAATGTTCGCAACAGCGACATTGTGGGAGCCGCGAACAATTGGGCGGGAATGGCCGTCGATGAGGATACGGGAATCATATATGTGCCTACCGGTTCCGCGGCACCCGATTTTTATGGAGGTGTTCGAAAGGGGAGCAACCTCTATTCAAACAGCCTTGTGGCCCTTGATGCGGCTACCGGTAACTACCTTTGGCATTTTCAGTTCACCCATCATGATATATGGGACCGAGACCCTCCTGCGCCTCCCAATCTGTTACTAGTTGAAAGAGACGGAAAGAAAATACCTGCCGTAGCGCAAGTTACCAAGCAAGGATATGTGTATTTATTTGATCGAACAACAGGCGCTCCTTTGTTCGATATTGAAGAAGTACCTGTACCCGGATCAAACTTAGAGGGTGAAGAAGCATGGCCCACACAACCTTTTCCTGTAAAACCGGCACCCTTTGCGCGCCAGTCGGGCGATTTGACTGAAGATGATTTGAGCCCCTACGCAGAAAATCGTGAGGAACTGCTGGGCTTTTTAAGAAAGGCCGACAAACGGATTTATGCCCCGCCCGGACTAGATCCAGTTCTTTTATTACCCGGGTATGACGGGGCCGCCGAATGGGGAGGTGCCGCTACCGACCCTGAGGAAGGTATCCTATATGTAAACAGCAATGAGATGCCCTGGAACCTGCTTATGGGGAAAGCCCAAGATGCAATTTCGGGATTACCCCTGGGTGAAGGCGTTTACAACAACTACTGCGTAACCTGCCACCAGGCGAACAGAGAGGGGATAGAAGCAAGTGGCTTTCCCTCTTTGATCGATTTACAATTACGAAAAGAAAAGGAAGAAGTTTCCGGAATTATCACCCAGGGCAAAGGTATGATGACGGGCTTTCCACAAATTCCGAAGCAGGAGAAGGAAGCCTTGCTCCGTTTCTTGTTTGATGAAGAGGTAAAACATACTGTTGCAACCACCCCGCAAAAATCAACTGCGGAACAAATTCCATTCGTGCACAAAGGCTACAACAAATTTTTGGATAGTAACGACCTCCCGGCAATTTCACCGCCTTGGGGAACCCTACATGCCATTAATTTAAATACCGGTGAGTATATTTGGTCAATTCCCTTTGGTGAGACTCCTGAACTAAAGCAGAAAGGGTATCCGACCACCGGAACAGAAAACTATGGCGGGCCTGTTGTTACGGGCAATGGACTGCTTTTTATTGGTGCTACCAAAGATGGTTATTTTAGAGTTTTCGATAAGTATACCGGAAAAATCTTGTGGGAATATGAACTACCCGCCCCCGCCTTCGCGACCCCTGCAATGTATGAGGTAAACGGCAAACAATACATTGCCATCGCCTGTGGGGGAGAAAAACTGGGAACTAAAAAAGGAAATCAAATTATTGCTTTTGCCATAGTCGAATGAAAACTACTGCTCTTTTAATAGGTCTATTTCTTGTGTTTTGGGGAAACGCCCAACAACCCTTTGAAAAAGGACAGCTTATCGACTCGATTCCCATTACCACTGCCTCGGATGAAACCTTCGCACTATACCTACCGAAGACATTTAATACCGAAACACAAAATTCGATCGTTTTTATTTTCGAACCTGCGGCAAGGGGGGCTATCGGGATTCAATCGTTCATAGCGGCCTCAGAAACCTATGGGCATATATTGGTTTGTTCCAATAGTATTCGCAATGGCCCGTATAATGACAATTTTGAAAAGACCAACCGCTGGTTTGATCAAGTTTTTTCGACCTTCACTATTGCGGGGAATCAAGTATATCTTGCCGGCTTTTCGGGAGGTGCCCGTTTGGCCACTACCATAGCGGTATTGACCGATAAAATAACGGGGGTGATCGCCTGTGGAGCCAGTTTTTCACAAAACCAGAGCCACCTTCCGACAAACCAGAAATTCTCTTTTGTGGGGGTATGCGGGAACCAGGACATGAACTTCAGTGAAATGTTCCGGGCACGGGAGTATCTTAACAAAACAGGGTTCACCAATACCTTGATAACCTACGGCGGGGATCATAGCTGGCCACCAGCCACACAATTAATGAAGGCCTTTGATTGGCTCGCTATACAAGCCCATAGAAAAGGCTACAAAACCAAAAATGACTCCTTGCTTCTTGCTGGTTACAAGCAAAGCGATCAACAAGGCCAAAAGGCGCTAAGCGAAAAACAGCCGCTTCAAGCAATCGAATCCTATGATCGCATTATCAGTACATACGGCGCTTTTTTTAAAATTGATACTATACAATCAAAACGCGATTCGCTTAAGAGGTCTAAAATGTATAAACATGCCCTAAAAAAGCGGGAAGCAGCCTTTAAAAAAGAGGCTGAACTTTCGAACGTTTTTCTAAAAAGATTTCGACAGGACTATTTGAAGCCAAAAGCAGCCGATTATTCTTGGTGGAGACGCGAATTGGGTCGTATGAATAAAAAAAAGGGCATTGAAAATCAGGAACTGACCCATATGGCGACCCGGGTACGGTTTAAAATTTTTGCCGCCGCCTATGAAAGGGTACAATTGGGAATTCCAAAACCTTCAGAAGCGCAACGTACTTTCTGTAAAGAGCTTCGAAAAATAATCTATCCGGATCCTCGCTAATTTAAAATGTGATACGTACGATAAAAATACTGGTCGTAGGATGTGGAAATATGGGTACTTCCCATGCCCGAGCCTATCAACAACTAAAAGAGTTTTCGATTGTCGGGCTCGTTAGTAGGGCTCCCGAAAGCCGTGAAAAATTGTCTCAGGAATTAGGAGGTTTGCCTACTTTCTCTGACTTTGAGACAGCGCTAGCCAGTACAAAACCTGATCCTGTGTCAATCAACACCTATCCAGATACGCATGCACCGTATATTCGCGCCGCTTTACAGGTCGGTGCCCATATTTTTGTTGAAAAACCCTTGGCCTTGACCGTGGAGGAGGCAGAAGATTTGGTGCAACTGGCATTGAAAAAAAACCTTAAAATGGTCGTGGGATATATTCTTAGAGTGCACTCCGCCTGGGCAAAATTTGTTGAAATTGCCCAGACCTTGGGAAAACCCTTGGTGATGCGAATGAACCTCAACCAGCAAAGTTCGGGAAGGCATTGGCAGACCCATAAACAGTTAATGAAATCGATGTCACCAATTGTTGATTGCGGCGTACATTACGTAGATATCATGTGTTTAATGACACAATCGACCCCGATCAGTGTAAGTGCCATCGGGGCTCGATTATCAGACGAAATAGCTCCTGAAATGTATAATTACGGGCAGTTACAGGTGCGTTTCAAAGATGGTTCGGTGGGTTGGTACGAGGCCGGTTGGGGGCCTATGATGAGCGAGACCGCCTTTTTTGTAAAAGACGTTATTGGCCCAAAAGGGTGTGTTTCCATTATTGATGAAGCCAAAGGCGCCTCCGACGATATTGATGGCCATACCAAAACGGGTGGATTAAAATTACAT
>CALLVX010000105.1 GCA_938010765.1 uncultured Flavobacteriaceae bacterium
TTCCACCTGTTTGATCGCGAATACAATCTGCGATTCCGAATACTTTGATCGTCTCATAAGCAAATAGTTGTTTAAAGTTAAACATTTATTCGCCCTGATTTCTCTACTTTTAAACTGTCCGGTTTAACGGGAGGAGGTCAAGCTTACAAAGGTTGATTGTGACTTTGATTTGCACTTTGACATTTGGGAATTAGACAAAAGTATTTTTTTAAAACTATTTAACTCTTTCCCAAAAGGAAATGAAATTGGGAATAAGGCTTATAACTTATGAAATGGAATAATTGAAGACAGAATCATGAGAAAAGAAGAACAATCAGAATTCGAGAAAAAGGTGCTTGACCAGTTCATCTCCGGCAAGAACCTTTTCGGCAAGGACGGGGCCTTTGCCCCGATGCTGAAAAATGTAATCGAGAAGGCTCTTGAAGCGGAGATGGAAGGTCATTTGGACGAATCGGAACGTAGTGCTGGTAATAAGCGCAATGGAAAGGGCAAAAAGACGATCAAGAGCGGTTTCGGTACTTTCGATATCGAAACTCCCCAGGACAGACAAAGTAGCTTTGAGCCGGAACTGGTAAAAAAGCGCCAGACTATTCTAGCGGACAATCTATCGGACAAGATTATTGGGCTCTATGGTCTGGGCATGAGTTATCGCGACATTTCCTCGCATATCAAGGAAATGTACGACACCGATATTTCCCATACGGTTCTAAGTCAAATAACCGATAAGATCATACCGGATGTAAAAGCGTGGCAAAACCGCCCGTTGGAGCCGCTCTATTGTATGGCTTGATGCGACGCACTACAAGGTAAAAGTGGACGGCAAGATAACCCATAAGGCACTTTACAATATTTTGGGTGTCAACAAAGAAGGTTGCAAGGAAATAGGTATGTACATTTCCGAGAGCGAAGGGGCCAATTTCTGGCTACAAGTCCTCACCGACCTGAACGATCGTGGCCTGAAGGATATCCTGATCGCTTGTACGGACAATCTTCGAGGCTTTACCGATGCGATATTGAGCGTTTTCCCCAAGGCACAGGTACAGCTCTGTATCGTACATCAGATACGTAATTCACTGAAGTACATCGCATCAAAAGACCAAAAGGAGTTTATGCGTGACCTTAAACTTGTTTATCGTGCCACTAGCAAGGAAGTGGCAGAGGACAATCTATTGGGTCTGGAAGAAAAATAGGGAGACAAGTACCCTGTGGTCATCGAAAGCTGGCAGCGCAATTGGGAGCAACTCTCACTGTACTTCCAGTACACCGAACCGATCAGGAAGGTCATCTACACCACCAATGCCGTGGAAGGGTTCCACCGACAAGTACGCAAAGTGACCAAGACCAAGGGAGCCTTCACAAGTGATATGGCCTTACTAAAGCTGGTATACTTGGCCACAAAGAACATTGAGAAAAAGTGGACAAGCCCATTGCACAATTGGAGCCTAACGGTTCAACAACTTTATATTAAATTTGGGCAGAGGATACCCTTGATATTAAACACCAATTCCTTTGGGGCTAGCCCCAAAGGAATTGAAACAAAAGACAGAGTTTAACTTACAGACCCGAACGCTTGTCGTGCAGGCCTGTCTGTACACTTGTCATTCAGACGTCGGAGCATTATAAATCGATTATCGAATAAAGTGTAAAGAACCCTTGCAATATGCCAGAAGGAAAAAACAAACCTTTTGTTTCTCAAAAGACTAAGGGTTTGTTTTTGAAATCGTTACTAACCGGGTAATGAAACTGCTAAAATTGGTATTTATTTATTGCCAACTGGGTAATTTGCTTCCTATTTTTATCTTTTAGTACATTAGTTCCAAGGCAGCTGTTTACGTTCCTCCCAATATACCTTTGGAAGTTTTTTATATTGGGACAACTCTTCTATTTCTTCTGGACTTAACTGAAAATTAGTTGCTTTTAGGTTTTGTTTTAAATGTTCCGTTTTATTGGCACCGCTTAAAATCACCGCCCCATCAAGTGTTTTCATGCAGAATTGAAAAATTACCGCGTCAATCCCGACTTCATATTTTTCAGAAAGGCCTTCAAGCCTTTGATACATAGCTGCATAATTGGGGTAATTCAAATTGGGAAACAATCTTCCGTTCGCTAGCACCTCCTTTAAGACAAGCTGTCTTCCCTCCAAAATAATTTCTTTCCCAAGGGATAAAATACTTTGATCCAATATGTTATAAGTACATTGAAAAACTTCAAATAAAGGTGCTCCTTCGTAATGAACTTCCAAAGCTTTTTTTAAGACTTCCTTTTGATTGCTTCCTGTTGTGGTCAAACCTACCTTTACGTTATTTTCTTTTTTTATTTGAAACAGTCGCTCCAAAACAACCTGATTTTCAAACACACCCGTTTCAAATGTAGCCGAATGAATCTGATAATACTTTAGAAAAGGAAGTAATTGCTTTGAGATCTTCCATTGCTCATTGAGTTTCTCCAAAGTATGGGTTTTAACCTCATGCACCTTGGCACTGGGATCAAAATTGGCTACATAAGTGTAGCCCCATTTGGTAGCCAAAGTTATGGTAGGGTCGGTCTGTTTACTTAGCCATTCAATTAGCAGCTGTTCAGCCAGCCCATAACCAGGGGCGGTATCAAAATACCGAATTCCTTCGGCATACGCATAATCGAGCATTGCAAAACCTTGTTGTTTAAACGTCCCCAAATCAAAAGGCTGCAGTGCTTCTTGCTTTATATTGATGTATTGTGGTCGTCCAATGGCTGCAGTACCTAATCCTATGTTTCTATTCGAGCTCAAACCAATTATTCGTTTATTTAACGCCTGTTTTAGACGTATCCAAGTATTCCTATTAAGAAACTGTTTTACTTAAAAAAGTTTCGAACCTCTCGAAATGACAGGTATATCCATTCGGGTTTTTAACCAAATAATCTTGGTGCTCGGGTTCCGCTGCCCAAAATGGTGCAAAAGGTTCTAGTGTAGTCACAACTTTACCTTTCCATCTGCCAGAATCATCTACAATTTTTATTACTTCTTCAGCAATTGCTTTTTCTTCTTCGTTTTGAAAAAATACTGCCGACCGATAACTTGAACCCTTATCGTTGCCCTGTTGATCGATCGTGGTCGGATTGTGAATTCTAAAGAAATAATCTAATATTTCTCTAAAATTGGTTTCTTTTGGATCATACGTTAGTTCTATACCCTCTGCATGTCCTGGATGATTACCATAGGTCGGGTTATCATTTTGCCCGCCTTGGTAACCTACTTCGGTATCTCTTATTCCTGGCCGTACTCTAAACAAATCTTCCATCCCCCAAAAGCAACCTCCTGCGATATATACCTTTTTATAGTTTCCCATTTTATTTGTGTTTTCGTTTTATCTTATGGTTCTAGTTTCCTGAAATATTGTATTGATCTATCCGTGCTATTTCTTTTTACATTGCATAGTGTAATGACCATGTTTTAAATAAAAAATGCCTTTTTAACGTGACATCTCATAGGGTTTTAAAAATTACCTTGGGAGATTATGTAGTAGTCGAGACAAATAAAGTCTTTAACTCCTAGTGCTTTGGCATATACTTTAAGCGACTTGCCATCATTAAACCCTGTTTTTGTAATGCCATACTTCTGGCCTTCATAAATTCCGATAACATAGCCTTCTGGTAATTTTTATAAAGTACTTGAAATCGTAATTTCTCTTAGCATCGACCGCCTTGTTTTATGAGCTACAGGATAGCATTGAGCATCCTACTTTATCCCTGGCCCAATCGGGGCGTTTGGCAAACCATTTTTCGTTTTCATACTGCTCATCGTAAGGCCTTTTTAGTAAGCGATAGAATTCGTCTATCGGCTCATAATCTCCTCTGTCTGCAGCATCTATGGCCAATTGTGCCATATAATTGCGAAGTACATACTTGGGGTTGATCTCATTCATGGCCGTTTTTCGTTCCGCATCACCTAGTGGCTCTTTCTTTAGGCGTTCTTGATACTTTGAAAACCAGTTCTTCCATTCTTCTTCCAGCCTATCTATAATTTCATTTGGATTATAAAAAGCTTCCTCTATAGTAGATAGATGATCCACGGCTCCTTCTTTTTCAAGATTTGCCAAATTCCTAAAAAAGAGGGTCATATCCGTTTGGGATCCTTGCAATACGGTTTCGAGTTCCTGTACTAACTGCGAATCATTTTCATCCACTTCAAACAAGCCTAGTTTCGATTTCATCATGCTTAATTGAGCATTCCCTAATTCATCTTGAAATGCTTTGAGCATATGCTCCAAAGGCGCTACGTCATTAATAAGCGGATATAGTGCATTGACCAATTTGAAATGATTCCATAAAACGATTTGTGGTTGCGTACCATACCGATATCTTTTATGTGCGCTATCGGTTATGTTGGGTGTCCAACCATGTTCATATCCTTCAAGCCAGCCGTATGGGCCATAATCGATGGTTAGTCCTAAAATAGACATATTATCTGTGTTCATAACGCCGTGGACAAAGCCCACCCGTTGCCAATGCATGACCATATCCAAATTTTTCCTACCAACCTCCTTTAAGAACTCAATATAAGTTTCTTTTGACGGTTTGCCCAAATACGGGTAATGGTGCTTGATAGTATAGTCAACTAGGGTTTTTAATGTCTCTATATCCTCTCTTGCAGCGAAAATCTCGTAGCTTCCAAAACGTAAGAATGATGGAGCCACTCTACATACAATCGCCCCTTTTTCATAATCGGGATTACCATCGTACATCACATCGCGTAATACCCGGTCTCCCGAAAGTGATAAAGTCAAAGCCCTAGTAGTTGGTACGCCTAGGTGATACATTGCCTCACTACAAAGATATTCACGAATAGATGAGCGCAAAACCGCTAAACCATCTGCAGTTCTAGAGTACGGTGTCTCTCCCGCACCTTTCAACTGCAGTGCCCAATTTGTGTTGTTATGTTTCACCTCGCCCAAATTAATGGCGCGACCATCGCCTAACTGCCCGGCCCAATTGCCAAATTGATGTCCGCCATAGCACATTGCATAAGGTTTGGTGTTCGGTAATACCTCATTTCCCGTAAAAACGTTTAGAAATGAATTGCTTTTTACATCTTCTTCTGCAAGTCCCAGTTCCCCGAGCATTTCAGGGGAATAATGGATTAATCGCGCTTTTGCAGTTTTTTTTGGTGTTACAAATGAAAAACAGGCATTGGTTACTTGCCGCCTGCTGTTCTCCGTTTTTGAATCTGCAGGAAGTTCTTTATTGAATTTGTCGTGTATTTTTAGCATTAAAGTCAAAATAGTATTCCTTTCTTTTTATGGTACAAATTTACCATGTTTTGGTCGGGTATAACATATTCATTATTCCCGCTATTTTATACATTTTGGTTAGAATACTAATTTGATTACCTTTTTCCAGTATTCGCTTTTATTTTTAACGGTACGTAAATAATACAAACATATATTGTTAGCGCAAAAAGGTAAGTTAGTTTTAATTATCCAGTTGGGCTTTTTACAATAAATGTTCTTTGCCCCACAAATTATTCTCAGGCAGCATGTATCATATTGTATCTCGCAAAGGAAAAATGAAAAGACTTAAAGGTCTTGGAATCGGCTTTATTTCTTTGTGAAAGGTAGATTTATCCATAAAAATAGTCTTTAGAACCTTTTTATTAGTGGTTATTTGGGATTGTAACCATTGCTTTTAGTAAACTACCTCGGGGCGATCCCATGAGGCATTAAAATGAAATTTAACATTGATTTCGACGCAGGCCTGTCTGAACACTTGTCGTTCAGACGTCCGAGCATTTTAAATCTCGATTATCGAGTAAAACAATCAAAAGAACTCGAAGTTTTGGAATTCTAAACTGATAAAGTATCTGTTATAAAGCCAATCTGGCTTATTTTATAATCTCGGGTTTCGCACAGCTGGGATGGATGAAATATTGAATCCGCCAAAACTTTTCATGTAGTTCTGTAAAGAAGTGCCAAACGCATCTTTCACATTGTTACCTCCGCTAGAGCCAAGGTACTTTTTCACATTCCCGGGTCCCGACAAATGGGCTGCCGCAATAATACCCGACTCGGTAATCAAGACCCCATTGACCCGATGCCCTTTATAATTTTGAATTTCTTTGCGAAGAATCCATTTATTGCGTGCTACATTTAATATAAAGGCTATTTCCTGAAGCCTAGGATTCCGTAAGAATTCTTTGGTATCTTTTATACCTAAAACACGCAGGGTACTTTTGCCAAATTGGTATTTTCCTAAATACCCTAATTTATTTACAATACCATATTTACCGCCAGATTCCCTATAAGCCAAAACCTCTTTAAAAATTTTGAATGCCTTACCAGAATAAGAAAGTTTATTGCCTTCCGGTATTATTTTTTTTTCCTTTAAGGGTAGTTTCAAATCAGGATATACAAGTTTATTGCCTTGTGATACCGATTTTTTCTTCATTATGGCCAATTTCAAATCGGAATAAGAAAATTTACTGCCCTGCGATACTGCCTTTTTTTTCAACAAGACCAAGTTTGCAACAGACCCCTCATCCGGCACCCCTACTTGTTCTTCCCAAATGAGCATGCAGATAACCAGACATCCAAGACATATAGCTAAAGGCGCGTACAACTTCTTTTTAATTTTCATTTCTTTCAAAAAGAATATGACTCTTTTAACTATAGATACAAAACCTATCGCCAAAGGAGTAGATAGCTCCTTTATGATTCCTATTTTTTTTACAACGAATATGCCCCCTTTAGCAAGGAATGCGACACTTGTGGTTAAAGAAGTATATAACTGTTCTTTGGACCTTATTTTCTTTAAAACGAACATGGTTCTTTATCTTTTCTTCTTATAAGTAACCAATAAGGATAAAAACCCCTAATTGAAATATAAAATGAATTAACAAAAGCACGAAAAATGACCATGAATAGTACACACCTTAAGGAGATTAAGGCTTACAAAAAGTATTCTAAAAGAGTCGTTTACAGAATTTAAACGGGGCATTCCGCTTATTTTAAGCTATTTTAAACTGTTTAGGTCGCTTCTCCCCTACTTAATAATTAGCACCAGATCATCGCTTTGCACCAAAGCCCCTCCTGTTAGTTGAACTTTCCCAACAATTCCTCCTTCTATTGCGGTAACCGTAGTTTCCATTTTCATGGCCTCGATAACGAACAACGGCTGGTTTTTTTCTATTTTCTGCCCTTTTTTAACCAAGACTGTAGACAATAGTCCCTGAAGCGGAGCGCCTATTTCTTTTGAATTTGAGTTATCGGCTTTAATGTTCTCAATTTTTTCAACTTTGATCGAATTATCCTTGACCAGTACATTTCGCAATTGCCCGTTTATCTTAAAAATAATATTCACATGACCGCTCTCATCGGGTTCCCCTTTTAACATCAGGGATATCAATACATTTTTTCCTTTATCGAGTTCTACCATGATTTCTTCCCCAATCTCCATTCCGTAGAAGAAATTCTTCGTTGGGATATTCATCACGTTTCCATATTTAACATGCTTGTTATAAACATCTAGAAAAACTTTCGGATACAATTTGTACGAAAGAAAGTCTGACATCATTAAATCTCGACTCATACCCTTGGAAAACTGCCTTTTGAAGGTCTTGAATTCCTTATCGAAATCAGTAGGTTCTAAATGGGCATTTGGCCTATCGGTATATGGTTTTTCGTCTTTTAGTACTATTTTTTGCAACTTCTTTGGAAACCCGCCGGTTGGCTGACCAAGTTCTCCTCTAAAAAAGCTTTTTACCGATTCCGGAAAGGAGATAAGGTCTCCTTTATCCATAACATCCTCCACAGATAGGTTATTACTTATCATGTATTGCGCCATATCGCCAACTACCTTAGAGCTGGGTGTTACCTTTACGATATCTCCGAATAGTTGATTTACCTGTCCGTACATTTTTGTGACTTGAGGAAATTTATCTTCCAGACCCAATGCAATTGCTTGGCCTTTAAGGTTCGAATACTGACCACCCGGAATTTCATGCTTGTACACCTCGCCCGTACCTGCTTTGAGACCCGATTCGAAAGGGTAATAATAACTTCGAACTGCTTCCCAATAATCTGAATACTCAGCTAGTTTTTCCGTATCCATTTTATTTTCCCGTTCATGAAAACGTAGCATTTCTACAATCGAATTGAAGTTAGGCTGTGAGGTGAGTCCTGATAGGCCGCCTAGCGCAACATCAATGACATCTACACCAGCTTCTATGGCTTTCAAATACATTGCCGCCTGAATGGAAGAGGTATCGTGCGTATGTAAATGAATAGGAATGTCAACCTCCGATTTAAGTGCCGATATTAATTCAAATGCCGCATTCGGTTTCAAAAGTCCGGCCATATCTTTTACCCCCAAAATATGCGCCCCTGCATTTTCGATATCCTTGGCCAGTTGTACATAATACTTTAAATCGTACTTTGTTTTCGACGGGTTTAAAATATCGCCGGTATAGCACAGAGCGCCTTCTGCCAGACCACCGGTTTTGTTCCGCACGAATTCAATACATGGGGCAATGGATTTCATCCAATTTAAGG
Source organism: uncultured Flavobacteriaceae bacterium (assembly GCA_938010765.1). Classification (GTDB taxonomy): domain Bacteria; phylum Bacteroidota; class Bacteroidia; order Flavobacteriales; family Flavobacteriaceae; genus Pelagihabitans. The sequence continues at coordinate 8,523 of CALLVX010000105.1, forward strand.
AATCGAATATTCTAAAAATGTCGACTCCGGTTTCCCAAGATTGCTCTACAAATTTTTCAATGAGGTTATCAGGATATGCGGTATAACCAACCCCATTAGACCCTCTAATCAACATTTGGAGCAAAACATTGGGCATTGCCTTTCGAAACAGCGCTAATCTTTCCCAAGGATTTTCCTGTAAAAAACGAAGACACACGTCAAAAGTTGCTCCTCCCCAGACTTCCATACTGAAAATTTCAGGGTTGTTTTTAGCGTGTCCCTCGGCCACCTTCAGCATATCATATGTGCGCATTCGAGTGGCTAATAGACTTTGATGCGCATCTCGCATTGTAGTATCGGTAAAGTGTACTTTCTTTTCTGCTTTGAGCCATTTCGAAAAGCCGTCAGGGCCTAAATCGTTGAGTAGGTCTTTCGTTCCTTTGGGATACGTATCGGTTTGTGAAAAGGATGGGATTTTAGGTATGGGAAAAACCCGGCTGGCATCTACGTTTTTCACATCGGGGTTCCCATTTACGATCGTCTCACCTAAAAATTGGATAAGCTTGTTCGCTCGGTTTCTAGGCTCCACAAAATTGTATAAATCGGGCTCGTCCTTTATAAAATTTACGGTGACTTTGCCCTCCCGAAAGGTAGGATGTTTAAGAATATTGTCTAAAAAAGCCATATTGGTCTGAACACCTCGAATACGAAATTCGGTAAGTGCCCTACGCATTTTACGACATGAGCCATCGAGTGTTCTACTCCGGGCCGAAACTTTGACTAGCATAGAATCAAAAAAAGGAGAGATTTTAACTCCTTGATAAATACTTCCTGCATCTAGGCGTATTCCAAAACCAGAAGCACTTCGATAGGTGGTCACTACGCCATAATCGGGTTTGAAGTTATTACTTGGGTCTTCCGTCGTAATTCTACATTGAAGAGCAGATCCGGTGACCCGAACCGCTTCCTGATCGGGGATTTTTATCTGGGTATCAGATAATTTAAAACCTCCGGCAATAAAAAGTTGCGCTTTTACCAAGTCAATATTGGTAATCATTTCAGTAACCGTATGCTCAACCTGTATTCTGGGGTTTACCTCAATGAAATAAATACTACCATCATCATCAACTAGAAATTCTACCGTTCCTATGTTATTATAATCAACGGCTTTGCAAATATCGATCGCATATTTATAAAGACTATCCTTCGTTTTTTGAGGAAGGCCGACCGATGGTGCGAATTCGATGACTTTTTGATAACGTCTTTGAACAGAACAATCCCTTTCATAAAGGTGCACCATATTGCCATGTGTATCGGCCATTATCTGTATTTCAATATGTTTCGGATTTTCGACGAATTTTTCAAGAAAGACGGTGTCGTCGCCAAAGGCATTCTTTGATTCGCGCCTCGCTTCGGGGAATCCTTTACGCAGTTCCTCCTCAGTGCGTATTACACGCATACCACGACCGCCACCACCTGAGGCGGCTTTTAACATTACGGGATACCCAATTCTTTTTGCTTCCGCTATTGATGTTTTTATATCAACAAGGTCTTTGTTACTACTTTGAATTATAGGAATGTTGTTCGCAACAGCAACTTCTTTGGCGGTTATTTTATCTCCCAATGATCTTAATACAGACACTTTTGGGCCAATAAATATGACACCTTTCTCTTCGCATTTTTCTGCGAAGGCCGCATTTTCAGAAAGAAACCCGTAACCAGGATGAATGGCATCCACATTATTGTCTAACGCTACTTTTATAATAGCATCCATATTCAAATAAGGCTTCAGTGGCTCATTGTCTGCACCAATTTGATAACATTCATCGGCCTTATAACGATGTAAGGAATAACGGTCTTCGAAAGTGTAAACACCAACGGTGCGCACTCCGATTTCTACGCAAGCCCTAAAAATTTGGATGGCAATTTCCCCTCTGTTTGCTACTAAAACCTTTTTAATTCTCATTTAAAAATATTTATGATTATCAATCTAGGAGAAATTTTGGAAATTCGGTATTTTTTCACAACATATTTATTCCAAAACTTGATACATTAGTACAAAACCTTCAAGTCCATATCACAATTAAAACAAAATGATTCATTAAAAAATTGGAATGATAATCTTGAAAAAGATTTCAATAAAGCGAAATCGCTGATAGATTCCCTAGAAACGAAACTTTTGGAAAAAATATTATTGGTGAACCAAATTAGAATAGAATTAATTGTATGTCCGTAAACACCCCTAATTTCAATATAATTTCGTATATTTAATTGATAATATTTTAGTTAAATATGGATATATTTTCTTTTGGGGTACATTTTACAGATGAACAAAGTTGTAGATTGCATTTTAAAGAGCAACGAGACCTGCAAGGTGTTGTTTGTCATAGATGTCAAGGCACAGATCACTATTGGCTCAAGAACAAGTGGAGCTATCAATGTAAGGGTTGTAATGCAAGAATATCCTTGCGCA
>CALLVX010000106.1 GCA_938010765.1 uncultured Flavobacteriaceae bacterium
TCCTTTACAACTCCCCATATTTTATGAGTCATGGTTATCCTTTGTACTTACCATAAGGATGCAATATTATTTACTAGATTTTCCGTAATTTTACGATTAACAACCTTCACCATCCGTACGCGGCCTCTATGAATCAACCTAGCTCTCCTTTTAGCAAACAGCAATTGCTTCCCCAAGAAGAAACTTTAGAGGTCTTACGCCAAAAGCGAGAACTTTTTATAGGCATTCCCAAAGAAAATCAATACCAAGAACAACGTATTTGCCTTACCCCAGATGCCGTCAATGCCATTACGGCCAATGGCCATCGGGTATTAATCGAATCAGGTGCCGGTGAAGGCGCCCATTTTACAGATGTTGACTATACCAATGCCGGTGGGGAAATAACGCGGGATACCAAAAAGGTATTTGGATGCCCGCTTCTTTTAAAAGTAGAACCCCCTACCCTTGCCGAGATAGAAATGATGAATCCGCAAACGACTATCATTTCGGCCTTGCAAATTAAAACGCAGGACAAACAATATTTTGAGCACCTTGCCAAAAAACGCATTACCGCCATCGCCTTTGAATACATTAAAGATGAAGATGGCAAGTACCCCGCCGTACGCTCCCTTAGTGAAATTGCAGGCATATCATCAGTGCTGATCGCATCGGAACTAATGGCCGCCACCAATGACGGGAACGGCCTTATGTTCGGGAACATTAGCGGTGTGCCGCCGGTAGAAGTGGTTATTATCGGTGCCGGTACTGTTGGGGAATTTGCGGCACGTTCGGCAATTGGCCTAGGTGCCAACGTAAAGATTTTTGACAATTCCCTTACCAAACTACGTAATATTCAGTCGCGTTTGCGGCAAACCGTTTACACCTCTACCATACAACCAAAAAACTTGGCCAAAGCCTTGCGAAGATGCGACGTAGCTATTGGCGCCGTGCGCGGAAACGATCGTTCCCCAGTAGTGGTCACCAGCCCCATGGTAGAACAAATGAAAAAAGGGGCCGTGATCATTGATGTGAGCATCGATATGGGCGGCTGTTTCGAAACCAGTCAAATAACCGACCACAACAAACCTACCTGCGAAAAGTTTGGGGTGATTCATTATGGGGTTCCTAATATTCCCTCTCGTTATCCAAAAACGGCAACCCTATCCATTAGCAATATATTTACCCCTTACCTCCTAAAATTGGGAGAGGAAGGCGGACTCGAAAATTCGTTGCGTTTTGACAAGGGGTTGCGTAACGGACTTTATATGTATCACGGCATCCTCACCAACAAATCGGTCGGTGAATGGTTCGATTTGCAATACAGTGATATTAACTTCCTGATTTTTTAATATGAGTTTTATAAAACGTCTCGGCTTCTTTCTAGTCGGGCTCTCAGTAGGTATTGTTTTCCTTACCATGTTCTTAAAGAAAAAATCGGATGAAACCGGTGTCTCTTTTTGCTATCTACCCAACTGTAGAACATTAAAAGATATTCGTTCGAAACAAATAAGCTATTCGGACGCCGTTAAAATACTGTTGCAAAACAAGACATTGGACTCCACTGATATCAACGAATTTTTATTCGAAGGAGATGTGGATTTTGGTAAAAGCGATACGAAATCGTCGCCGTGTAAAACCTATTTTATCGAAGGAAAGGTCAATGAAAAAGAAGCAGTTCTGAAAGTGCGAAACTGCCGTTCGAAAGCGCTGATACAGGAGGTTGTGTTTTAAAGTTCGAGCGCAAGTTTCAAGTTGAAGAATAAAAAGATCGGGAGTCGGAAGTTGAATGCTAGATATCCAGCGCAAGAATTACTATGTACTTTACTGCCAACTGATTACCAACACTCAAGAAGCTCAAGGGCAAGCAAGCACAAAACCAAGCCATTGTTAATTGTCAATTGACCTCTCCTCTGCTTAAATTTTCCTCCGCTTACGCTCTTTCTTTAATAATGACAACTCGCGGGTCGTTTGCCCGGCCACCGAGGTATTTTCCTCAGCTCTTCTAATTAGATAGGGCATTACATCGCGTACGGGACCAAAAGGCAAGTATTTTGCTACATTATAACCCCTATCCGCCAAGTTGAAGGAGATATGATCACTCATTCCATAGAGCTGTCCGAACCAGATTCGCGGGTCATTACTGGCGATGCCTTGCTCCTTCATTAATTGAATTAACTTATAGGTACTTTCCTCATTATGGGTACCCGCAAAAAGCGAAATGGTATCCAAATCGCCTAACATGTATTCAACAGTGGTATCGAAATTGGCATCGCTTTCTTGCTTGGAACCGCAAATAGGTGTTGGATAGCCTTTTCGCGCTGCCCGTTCATTCTCCTTTTCCATATAGGCACCACGAACCGCTTTCATTCCTATTTTAAAACCTTCCGTTTTTGCCTTTTCGTGTAGTTGTTTCAGGTACTCCATACGATCCCAACGGTAGAGTTGCAAGGTATTGAAGACGATTGCTTTCTTCTTGTTGTACTTGCGCATCATCTGCTCTACCAAGGTGTCAGCAGCATCTTGCATCCAACTTTCCTCCGCATCGATCAATAAAGATACATCTAGATCATACGCCTTTTTACAGGTCTTATCGAAACGGGCAACCACGCGATCCCATTCTTTTTGCTCGGCCTGCGTCAATTCTCCACCATCGCCGATTTTTTTGAATATCGCAAACCGACCATAGCCAGTAGGTTTAAAAACCGCAAAAGGGATAGCGTCTTTTTCTTTCACAAAATCGAGTACGCGCAAGACCATTTCAAGCGTATTGTCTAAAGGATCTTCATCATCTTTTCCTTCCACCGAATAGTCCAATACCGAACATACATGTTTCCCCCACATCTTATCGACTACCGGCATACAATCTGCCTCATTGACACCACCACAAAAATGATCAAAGACAGTCGCTCTTATGAGTCCGTCTACCGGTAAATGCGCTTTTAGGGCAAAATTGGTCATCGCCGTTCCGATGCGTACCAAAGGTTCATTGGCAATCATCTTGAACAGGAAATAGGCGCGTTCTAACTCAGAATCGGTCTTTAGAGCGAAAGCGGTCGCAGTATCTTCAAAAATTCGGTCCATTTTTTACGATTAATTTATCTTCCAAAGATAAACAGCCAAAAAGTATTCCCCTCATTAAAAATTAGGTTTATTTTGCAAGAAATTTGGAATGCGTCCCTTTTGAAAAAAACCCTTCAAATTAAGCGTTCCCATCAACACAATTATGGATTCGATCGTTACAGCCTCTTACGCAGTACATTTTAATACGAAAGCCTATGAGGCTTTGAACGAGCACTTGGCGCAGGCCAATTATTCGAAAGTATTCATCTTGGTCGATGAAAATACACATGAGCATTGTCTTCCTAAGTTTATGGCTCAAATTTCAGGGGATTATGAATTTGAGATCATTGAAATCGAAGCAGGGGAAATCAACAAAAACATACATACGTGCACACAGGTTTGGGAGGTTCTATCGGAACTGGATGCAGATCGCAAAAGCGTATTGATCAACCTTGGTGGTGGCGTGGTCACCGACCTTGGTGGTTTTGTGGCCTCTGCCTATAAAAGAGGTATCGACTTTATCAATGTACCTACCTCCCTATTAGCGATGGTAGATGCATCGGTTGGTGGGAAGACCGGGGTAGACCTCGGGGTATTGAAAAATCAGATAGGCGTTATCAACCAACCACAAATGGTATTGGTCGTTAGCAATTTTCTGGAAACCTTGAACGAGCGGCAACTAGTAAGCGGTTTTGCCGAAATGCTCAAACACGGACTTATTCAAAATAGACGCTATTGGAATACGCTACAAGAAGTTACCACTTTTGCGGAAATGGATTCATTGATCTATGAATCCGTAGAAATCAAAAACGCGGTGGTCTTACAAGACCCGACCGAACAAAACCTTCGTAAAATTCTCAATTTCGGGCATACATTGGGGCATGCCGTTGAATCGTATTTTTTGGAAAGCGAGCAGCACGAGTTGTTATTGCATGGTGAAGCTATCGCGGTAGGCATGGTCTTAGAAGCCTATCTTTCCCATCGCTTAGAAGGACTCTCGGGAGCAGATGCGAAAGAAATAAAGACCACTTTTCAAAAACGCTATGGAAAGGTCGCATTCACTAGTGTGGATATTGACACTATACTTACACTTTTAAAGTTCGACAAAAAGAATTCCTACGGTAATATCAACTTTGTACTGCTTAAAAACATTGGCGAACCCACAATTGACGTGCGGATAGCGCCTAATTTATTGCGTGAGGCATTCGTTTACTACTCCGAATAAGACCTTCGTATACTAAAATCGTCGTTTGACAACTCTTTGTGTAGTTCAAAGAAAAAAAGACATAGTTTAGGTATCAGTAATGGTATTGTAAAAGCAGTATGTCGCCTCGGCAATATCACACCCAAATAAACAAACCAACTTCCCCTTTGCCAGGGAATTATAAATAACCTACTTATGATACGCAGACTTGTTGACTACAAAAAACTAAACCACCAACTAGCCGCCCTATTAATTGAATCTTATCCGCACGGGTATGGCGATGAGGACATTATCGCTTTTAGAAATAGTAATGGCGAACATGTACAGGCGGTAGAGATACGAACAGAAGATTCGGTCTATCTCGTAAAGATCAGTAAAAGCTTGGCAAGCTTCATTTCGAACTTTGACGACAATATGGAACGGGAACTAGAAAATAAGCCCAAGCGTATTCTAGAAGAAGTTGATTCGTCCGATATAGAAATGGAAGCCGAAAGCGAAGGTGAAAACGGGGACGAGCCCGATTTCGACTAAACCCTACAAATACCGTTCTCTAAGTATGTTCCTGTGATGTCTTTGGTGACCACAGATAACAAAACCTAGGGCGCCTACACTCCATTCTAAATCACTAGCAATACCGGTGCGCTCTAAGGCATGGCTATCTAGATGTTTGAACACCGATAGGGTGGCTTGGCGCACAACCGTATACTCATCTATCAAACTCTCTTTGGAACGCATATTCGAATTTGAACCCGCCACATAAATATGATGGTCAAAACCAGGTAAATGTGTGGTATCACCTCTCGAGAATCGGAGTGCCCGGTGTTGAAATACCCGTTCGGTATCTGTAATATGTACTAAGGATTCCGCTACCGTCCATTTATTTTCAGCGTAGGCATACAGCAATTTTTCTTCTGGTATGCTCCGCAAAAATTTAGGAAAATTTTCTAATTGTCGCTCTAGCATCTCCAATAAGGGCACCTCCCCTATCAAATCAATATAATTGCGGTAAAATGGGCGTTCTTTAGGAAACGTCAATTCAGAAATTAGCATAACTTTCAGTTTTTAAATCTCTACGAACCTATAAAAAAATCCCGAACAACCAAGGCCATTCGGGATTTTTCAATCTATATCTTGACCTAACTAGAGTTCGTTAAAGATCATATGCATTAAACGTTTTTTATCGTTGATACTTTCTTCCAACGAAATCATCGTCTCTGTTCTACTAATACCTTCAATATCATCTATTTGAAAAATAATATTTTTTGCATGATTTGTATCCTTTGCACGTATTTTACAGAAAATATTGAACTTCCCTGTCGTAATATGAGCAACCGTTACATTGGGAATTTGCTCCAAACGTTCCAAAACAAATTTGGTCTGATGCGTCTTTTCCAAGAAAACACCCACATACGCTATGAAGGAATATCCGAGTTTCATATAATCTAATGTCAAAGAAGAGCCTTTTACGATGCCGGCATCTTCCATTTTTTTGACGCGTACATGAACCGTACCGGCAGAAATCAATAATTTTTTTGCAATATCGGTAAAGGGAGTTCTGGTATTGTCAATCAACATATCCAGAATTTGGTGGTCAATTTCGTCTAATTTTACTTTCGCCATTCTGCTATTATTTTAAGCAAAAATAGAAAATTAGGAAATTATATTCAATGAAACTTCGTTTTTTTTAACAAAAATGTAAATATTTAATAGTTTTGTTTAAATATGAATACTTACGATATTTGTAGGTAATTACTTAATTCTGATTTTTTCAACAATCCTAAATCCTTGGTATTCAAACAATCGTATTCTAGATGGCCAAAAATGACCTCAGTACTTTCCACGTACTCGATTTGAGGCACGAACACCACTTTATCTTTCTGTAGCTGTTCTTGGTAGCGAACCACCATAGCGGTTCCCTCCTTTTGTTCAGAATCTATGCAGGCCACATTCTTGATGAGTACATCTACGAATTGCTTCCCATTCTCTGGTATTTCAAAATAGGCTTGCTGGTCATAATCACCAACCGTATCATCACTAATAACTGCGAGTGCTTGAAGCATAGCGTAAAAAAGATACCTGCGAGTTTCTTCGCGCTGGTAATCTCTAGGAGCATGACCCGCCTCGAATAATATGGTCGGAGTATCTAGCATCTGAAAGGCATCACCCACACAGTTCTCATTAAACCCATCATCATACCTTCCTATTTGTCCGGGAATTTGGCTTTGTAGTAATTGATTCATTGCCACAATCAACTTCATACTAAGCGCTCTTGTTTCAGAAATACTACGTTCAGGGTTATATGCCGGGGCCAAAAAAGAAACGGTGGCCGGTTTTCGACTTCCTGCAACATTAAAAATGGTGCGTTGACCGTGTAGATTAAAACAATAGTGAGGCTTATATGCATCATACACCTTTCTTAATACCACACTTTCAGGTTGACTTCGGTTTTGCGCATCCCGATTCAAATCAATGTCATTTGCATTTGATCTGGTATATGCCCTAGCACCATCCGGATTTAAAATTGGAATAATTTTCAAAGTGCATTTACTAAGAATTTCGTTGGCAATAGAACCACCATCTTTTAAAAAATTCAATAAATCAAGAACAGCCTTAGTAGTTGTTGATTCGTTGCCATGCATTTGAGACCAAAACAATATTCTAAACTCCCCATCACCCAAAGTGATCGATTTAATAGTTTCGCCTAAGGCAGATCCACCGATATTCTCAACCAAAAAATCTACAGAAATACGTTTCAAAAAAGGAGTAATATGAGACATATTAACGTAACGCCCAATCACCGTTTGTTCTTTGATTTTAGAATGATCAATTTCTGAAATTCGCATAATCCCCATTAGTTTGTTTACAAAAGTAACCCCAATATAAATTACATCTGTAACCGCTTTTTGTTACAATCGTCAACATATTTATTTCAAAAATAGTGTTTGAAGGCTACAATTGTAATGATTTTTTAAAGAAAAGTATTGTAAACAATTTAACTAATTGTAAATCAGTTATTAAATATTATTTATTAGATGTATAAGTTTAACTATAATAAACCTATAAGTTCTTATGGGTCGCATTGGAGACATCGTTTTTTCGTATTTTTGTCGAAACACTGTTACAATGGTAAACTCAGCGGATTTTATTGCTCGAATGGAGCGCTTATTGGGGTACTATGGCCTCACTGCATCAGCTTTTGCCGACAAGATCCAGGTACAGCGTTCAAGTATTTCCCATCTCTTATCGGGCAGGAACAAACCGAGTTTAGACTTTGTTTTGAAGGTAGTAAAAACCTTTCCCGAAGTAAACTTGTATTGGCTGTTAAATGGAAAAGGTAGCTTCCCCTCAACCAACAGTTCGGAGACTAGTATTGACCCCGCACCTAATGCTCAAAAAAAAGGCGACCCGATTTCTATCACTTCAAAAACGGACAAGACCATCGAAAAGATTATTATCTTTTACTCAGACGGAAGTTTTAAGTCTTATCATGGCAATTGAACAACAACACCTTTTCAATCCAAAACAATTCAAAAACGGTATAATTTTTTTACTTTGCGATAATGATGAGAAAATTTACCTTTTGCCTTCTTAGTTTTTTTTTATTGGCGGCCTGCTACCAACCACAACGAGATTGTACCGATTTTCGTGCCGGATCTTTCGCTTTTGACTATGTAGTAGATGGAATAGAGAAAACAGGAAAATTCACAAGAGATTCTCTTTACAGTATAGAATACTACGACAACAAAATTGATAGCGCAACTGTACGTTGGGTAAACGATTGCGAGTTTGTATTAAAAGACGCTCGCAATAAAATTTCGATTCATTACAAAATATTGAAGACTACCGATAGTAGTTACACCTTTGAGTATCGCAATGCATCGCGTGATCCACAAAAAAAATATTTGGTAAAAACTGGAACCGCCTATAAAACCGATTAAGTTATGTTTGAAATCTTTACGAATCCCGACGCATGGGTCGCTTTGCTCACCCTTACGTTTCTAGAAATTGTATTAGGCATCGATAATATCATTTTTATATCTATTGCTGCAGGAAAACTCGAAAAAAGCCAACGTAAGAAGGCAACTAATATAGGATTGGTGTTAGCCATGGGGATGCGTATCGTTCTTTTGTTCGGTATTTCATTCCTTACTTCTATGAAGAAACCTTTTTGGATGATCGATAACGACTGGATTACCGGCGGTATTAGCGGGCAGGCCCTTATCTTATTTGGGGGCGGACTCTTTTTGCTATACAAAAGCACCAAGGAAATTCATGAAAAGGTCGAGGACAAGGGGCATGATGAACGGGAAGTGCGAAAAGCACGAGGCAACACGCTCACCAATGCCATCGTGCAAATAACCGTTATTAATATCGTATTCTCCTTCGATTCGATCCTCACTGCGATCGGTATGACCAATGGCATTTCTCCCAACCCAACAGATGCATTGATCTTAATGATTGTTGCAGTAGTGATCTCTGTGGTTATTATGATGCTGTTTGCCAATCCTGTGGGAGAATTTGTTAACAGACACCCATCAATTCAGATCCTTGGGCTTTCATTCTTGATTTTGATTGGTTTTATGTTGATTGCAGAAGCCGCCCATATTGGGCATTTGGTCGTTTTTGGAAACGAAGTAGGCACCATTCCAAAAGGATACCTCTACTTCGCTATCGCCTTCTCCTTAATGGTTGAATTCTTTGACCTACGAATGAAAAAGAACAAGGGCGGTGACACTGATGAAGTTGCATCCGACGAGTAGTTGGTCGAAAATGCCTAGTTGCTTCTTTGGATGAAAATCAACTAATAAAGAAAAAACCAACGCACGATAGTCTTCACATAGCGTAAAAAATACCTCTCAGAATGTGCAATGTAAAAAATTAAGCGCCCTAACACATCCCCAATAACATCTTGACCGCCTTCTAAACAAACATTTATAAAAAAAGAGGGAAACCATCTACCTTCATAGTCAACCTCGTTGAATTATAAAGACACGCGAACATTTTAAAAGAAACAAAATGGCAATTCACCGAACCTAAAACGCCACCCACCCAATTTTGCAGTTTATAGTAAATACTTCCTAGTAGTTTAGCCATAAGAAATCCCAAAAAAAAGTATTATGAAAACAAGTAAACTCACCTACTACATTTGCCTTGGTTTATTTTCGATCGCCATCATTGGTGCCGTCATTAATTCTATTGTTAACTATGAAGCAGTAGCTCTCACATTTAAAACCTTGGGGTACCCATCGTATTTAATTCACGTATTGGGACTGGCCCAAATTGTCGGGCTTATCCTAATTATTTCTAATAAGAATCAATGGTATGTAGAATGGGTCTATGCCGGTTTTTTCATGAATTTTACACTAGGTTGTATTGCGCACTTGGTCGCCGACCATGGTAATGGAGCCTCTGCCGTAGTATGTCTTATGTTACTTTGGGTAACCTATATTCAAAGCAAAAAAGTACGGGAATTAAAGCTACAGCACCAGCTTACTCCCAAGCCCGAACTTGCCCAAGCTTAAACCCATAAAAATAAAAACCCTGACATAAACCGTCAGGGTTTTTTTATGTTATTTAGCAAAGACAGTTGATTTCCCTTAGTTGGGCCTGCTATAGGCAACCTCAGGATTCTTCTTCTTATGCTCCCTAAACAAACGTTGTTGTTGCCGTACCGTAAGGGTGCTCCCATCGTGGCTCCATCCCGGAGGTCCAAATATGTACATTAATTTATGTAATATCTTTGGGGATTTCTTGGTGTCGTTCCAAATATCCTTGAATTCATGGGTGAGAATCACCAACGGATTGTAAGACTTGGGCGCATGAATGACCCCAAATTTCACTTCTACGTCATCATCCAATTCTTTCCAAGTACCGAATAGTTTATCAAAAATATTCAAGAATCCGCCGTGGTTTTTATCCAAATACTCCACATTTTGAGAATGATGTACTTGGTGCATGGTATGTGTATTAAAAATCTTTTCTATCCATCCCATTTTGGGTACGTACTTGGAATGTAACTGAAATTGCCAAAACGATTCAATGGCCAAGCAGAAAATAACCACCTCTACCGGAAAACCAACGGCAGGCATCCACATATAGAAAAAAGGTTTGTACAAAAGGGTAAACCAGCCGTTTCGAATCGCCGTGCCCAAGTTAAAATGATCGGAAGAGTGATGCACAATATGAGCGGCCCACAGCAAGCGTATTTCATGATTCGCCCTATGAAACCAATAGTAAGTAAAGTCATCTGCCAATTGGCATATCAGAAAAACATACCATCCATACCCAAATGATTCATACCCCATGATGTTCATACGAACATCACCTACCAAAGGGTTGAAGAGCTCATAGGTGAAATTAAAAACTACTATCAGCACCGTCACCTTGATCAACGGCCCTAAAATAGCCGAACCAATACCCATGGCCCCACTGGCCATCAAATCTTTCCAAACATATAAATCTTCATTATCATGGGTCTTACTGTAGGTAATCTCCAACAAGATAAAGGCTATAAAACAGGGTACTCCATAAATCAGGGGGTTCGTTAAATCCATCTAATGCTTTAAATTTTGCTAAATATAGTTATAAACATTTCTATACCACACAGTTGTTGAACAGTTAGAATCAATATGTACGGTAAAAAGCTTAAAATCCTAAACAAAAATTACTCTTTTAAGGATTTCAACAGGGCGTTTTGCTCTTTCATCAATCGTTCCATGCTAGCCAAAAGCTCAATATCTTTTGGTGTTTGCACCTCTACATCTTTTGGGTCCTCTGCTTTGTCTCGAAACTTATTAATTCCTTTCATTACCAAAAAAATGGTCATTGCTATGATTCCAAAGTCAATCAGCACTTCCATAAGTTCACCGTACCCAATGGCCACTTCTTCCACTCCGGTGCTCGCTTCCCTTAAAATCCATTTTTTGTTGGTCAAAGTGACATTATTGGTCAATAGGGATAATGGGGGCATGACTATTTTTTTCACCAAGGTATTAACCACATTATTAAAGGCGGTACCTATTATGATACCGATGGCCATATCGATCATATTCCCCTTGATCGCGAAATTTTTAAATTCGTTGACGAAATTTTTCATGAAAATTAAAATAAGGTAAGTGGCTCTTCTCCATCGGAGTCTTTCCCTTCCGCATCGGGATTCTCACTCTTCGGGTTTACCGTGGTAGACTCGTCTTTCTCACTTTTAGAAGCATCACTTGCAACTTTCTCCTCATCTACCACCTCTATTTCTGTAGCCTCTTGAGGTTCGGGGACTTCATATGGTAATGGCTCTAACACATTTATTTCTAATACCTTGTCTTTGGTGAGCTGATTTCCCATCGCAGAAATACCTTTAATGGCGATAAATTCTTCCAAATTCAGTTGCAGGTTGTCCTTGCGTTCTTGACCACGTTTTTTCGCAAAAACTACCTCGGCCTGTGGGCGATAGTCCGTGAAAATTGCTTCCAAGTACGACTTGGGGTGATCCGTAAGTATAAATTCTTCCCTGTCCGGATGATC
>CALLVX010000107.1 GCA_938010765.1 uncultured Flavobacteriaceae bacterium
TGCTCTTTAAAATGCAATCTACAACTTTGTTCATCTGTAAAATGTACCCCAAAAGAAAATATATCCATATTTAACTATAATATTATCAATTAAATATACGAAATTATATTGAAATTAGGGGTGTTTACGGACATACAAAAACGGAAAAAACATGATGGCAGTAAGTGTTCCGGTAGCGATGTAAAACACGATCTTGTTGCTGTTCATAGGGGTTGTTTTCTTTTATAGATGGGGAAATAGTCGCTATAAACCAAAAACCCTGACGATAAGGTCAGGGTTTTTTAGTGATACATTGTTTGTTCTCAGGAAAATTTGCGCTCAATAATTTCCATGAACCGATCTTCGTATTCTTCTTTTCCTTGCCAGTTGTTATGATCGGGCTTCACCATATTTTCTATAAAGGAAACTGAACGCTCATGGCTATCAATCGTTTTAAGTTGCGATAGCACTCGATTATAGTCCTCAGTACTACCGTCGAACAAGTGTTTTACAAATGCCAACCGATTGTTGAGGTCTATTTTGATTTCTTTGTTGCTTAATTTGTCATTAAGTGATTTTGCAACTTCGGTCGTTTGAAGCTCCTGAGTTTCTTCCTTAGAAGGCATAAACAGTTCCTTATCGTTCTTTAAATAGTCGGGTTGGCCTAAAAATTCTGCCAATACCTCATCTACCGGGGTGTCGGTAGGCATTTCAGATACCATATCCTTGATAGTATCCATCCCGGGAATCATAATATCCTCTTGATGTGGATTGCTTTCTGGCACCGATGTATTTTCACTGAGTACGGCATTGGCCATCTTCTCAAATTTTTCGGCTATGATGTTTTTTGATACATCAATCTCAATATCCTGTAGCTTCTCTTCTATGAACTTAAGTACGGCCAGCTTCTCATATAAGTTCTTTGCCACTTCATAAAGGTCCGAAATCTCGTTCAAGTCTCTCGCCGAAATAATGTCGGTAGATAATTTCCGAAGTTCTTCCTTTAATTTTTTCTTCATCAGTTTTTATTTTGACCTACATCAAAAGGTGTGCCTTTTTGCGTAATTTTAGCATTCTTATTAATAGAACGAAAAAACATTCTATTTTCGTCTAAAATTACGAAATGTTTCTCGAAAATACCGTTAACCATAAAGAACAATTCGGGTGGATAGAGGTCGTTTGTGGCTCTATGTTCTCTGGAAAGACCGAGGAACTGATTCGTAGGCTCAAAAGAGCGCAATTCGCCAAGCAAAAGGTTGAGATTTTCAAACCTATGGTCGATACCCGGTATCATGATGATATGGTAGTTTCGCATGACGCTAATGAAATTCGGTCTACTCCCGTACCAGCCGCCGCCAACATACGTCTTTTGGCCGATGGTTGCCAAGTGGTTGGAATCGATGAGGCCCAATTCTTCGATGATGAAATTGTAACGGTATGCAACGATTTAGCGAACAAAGGCGTTCGCGTGGTTGTCGCGGGACTGGATATGGACTTTAAAGGAAATCCCTTCGGACCAATGCCTGCGTTGATGGCAACCGCCGAATACGTCACCAAAGTACATGCCATTTGTACCCGCACGGGGAACTTGGCAAATTATAGCTTTCGAAAATCTAATAATGACAAACTGGTAATGCTAGGGGAAACAGAAGCGTACGAACCCCTTAGCAGAGCTGCCTTCTATAAGGCAATGCTAAAGGAAAAAGTAAGCCAAATGAAAGTGGAAGCAGAGCAAGTAACACCAAACCAAAGGAAATCAAATGCCTAAGGCCCAAGAAACCGTTCTTGAAATCGATTTGGACGCGCTTGCCCATAATTATCGGTATCTTCGAAACAAAGTTGCCCCAGAAACCAAATTTTTGGCGGTGGTAAAAGCCTTCGCCTACGGAAGTGATGCTGAGCAAGTTGCCATAAAACTAGAAACCTTGGGCGTTGATTATTTTGCCGTCGCCTATGTAAAAGAAGGGGTAACACTTAGGGACGCGGGCATTACTAGACCGATTCTGGTACTGCACCCACAACCCATACATTTCGATACCATCATTAAACGCTGTTTAGAACCCAGCATTTATTCACCTCGTATTTTGCGGCTATTCTTGGAGACCGCTGAACAGCATGGGCAAAAACAATACCCGGTTCATCTAAAGTTCAATACGGGCCTAAACCGTTTGGGTTTTTGGGAAAACGATCTTGATTCTATTCTAGAACTTTTGAAAGATCGGAATGAACTAAAGGTGCTGGCCATTTATTCGCACTTGGCCGCTTCCGATGATTTGAACGAAATTTCATTTACCAAAACGCAAATAGCCACCTTTCAAAAAATTGCCACAAAACTAAATTCAAATTTAGGGTATCGCCCTTTTCAACATCTTTTAAATACTTCCGGAATTCTTAACTACCCAACCGCCCAATTCGACATGGTAAGGAGCGGAATTGGATTATACGGATTCGGAAATGAAGCCAAAACGGACCCGCGATTAAAACCAGTCGCTTCCTTAAAAACTATTATTTCACAAATTCATCGCATAGAACCCGGCGAAACTGTTGGTTACAGCCGTGCTTTTAAGGCTACAGATTACCAAATTACCGCTACCTTGCCAGTAGGCCATGCCGATGGAATTGGAAGACAGTATGGAAATGGATCTACCTATGTATTTGTGAATGGACAAAAGGCACTGATTATCGGCAACGTTTGTATGGATATGATTATGATAAACGTTACCGGAATTGACTGCAAAGAAGGAGATGAGGTTCTTTTTTTTGGTAAAGACATTAGTGCCGAAGATTTTGCCGACACTGGCAATACCATCTCCTACGAGTTATTGGCAGCGATTTCCCAGCGAGTAAACCGCCTGTTCATAGGCAATTAAAAGTGTATTAACATTTTGTTATGAATCTTTTTTTTCCTTAAATTGCGATACTATTAACCAATTAAAAATACTATAATGTTAAAAGAGTTTAAGGATTTCATCATGACGGGCAACGTAATTGATTTTGCGGTGGCAGTCATAATGGCCGGAGCACTTGGTGCTGTTATTACCGGGTTTGTAAACAATATCGCAATGCCTTTCGTCGGTTATTTTGCCGGAGGAATGAACTTTGCCGACCTGCACTACGCCATGGACGGAAACGAATATGGTACCTTGGCAGCTGCTCAGGAAGCCGGTGGAGCAGTGATTGCTTACGGTGCCTGGATCAATACGATTATAAACCTATTAATAGTTGGTTTCGTAATGTTCCTACTTGTAAAGGCATATAACAAAACGAAGACACCTGCAGAGCCAGATGCACCAGCAGGACCAACTGCAGAAGAATTGCTTACTGAAATTCGAGATGCATTACAAAAATAAGAATATGCTAAAGCTCTAATAGAGCGCAAGGATAACCGCTACACTATAATAACCAACGAAAACCCCTGCCTACCGAAATAAGAATCGAGTGGGCGGGGTTTTTTCTGTTACATTAAGGATTGTTTTAAATATAACATTTTGTTGTATTTTTTATATTTTCCGTATTTTAACTTGCTCACTAGATGTTCTTAAGCTACTTTTGTACTCTAAACAATAAAGAATGAAAGTAGCTGTAGTCGGCGCCACCGGAATGGTCGGCGAAGTAATGCTAAAAGTACTGGCAGAACGTAATTTCCCCATATCAGAATTACTACTGGTCGCTTCCGAGCGATCTATAGGCAAAACGCTTGTGTTCAAAGGAAAAGAATATGCCATTATTGGCCTTGCCGATGCGCTTGCAGCAAGACCGCAATTGGCCATCTTTTCGGCAGGTGGCGACACTTCTTTAGAATGGGCCCCTAAATTTGCCGCAGTAGGCACCACGGTAGTAGATAATTCTTCCGCTTGGCGAATGGATCCTACCAAAAAACTGATCGTTCCTGAAATCAATGCCAATGAGCTAACGCCCGAAGACAAAATTATCGCCAATCCTAATTGTTCAACAATACAAATGGTGATGGCATTGGCACCGCTACATAAAAAATACCAGATGAAACGGGTCGTTGTTTCTACCTACCAATCAGTGTCAGGGACCGGCATAAAAGCAGTGCGCCAGTTAGAAAACGAGATTGCAGGGGTTGAAGGGGAAATGGCCTATCCGTATCCCATTGGTAGGAATGCGTTGCCCCATTGTGATGTTTTTCTAGAAAACGGCTATACCAAGGAAGAGATGAAACTGGCCCGAGAACCTCAAAAGATATTAGATGACCGTACTTTTTCAGTCTCTGCAACCGCCGTTCGTATCCCTACGGCCGGGGGGCATTCCGAATCGGTAAATGTAGAATTTGAAAATGATTTTGAGCTTAACGAAGTTCGCCGTCTCTTAAATGATAGTCCTGGTGTTACCGTACAAGATAATCCGGATACCAATACCTATCCGATGCCGATTTATGCACATGACAAGGATGAGGTTTTCGTGGGAAGAATTCGAAGAGACGAAACCCAACGCAATACACTTAATATGTGGATTGTCTCCGACAATCTTCGAAAAGGAGCTGCCACAAACGCCGTTCAAATAGCAGAGTACCTTGTAGCCCAAGATTTACTTGCGAAAACCCTGAGCTATGATCGCTAGAATATGGCATGGGAAAACACACTTGGATCATTATGAAACCTATAGCGATTTCTTAAAACAAATCGCGATACCCGACTATCAAAAAACAGCTGGGTATAAGAAGCATTCGTTCTTACGGAATATTCAAAATAACGAAGGCCATTTTACCTTGATTACCTATTGGGAAAATATGAATGTGATTCGCAATTTTGCCGGTGCGGCCTTAGAAAAAGCCAAATACTACCCCGAAGATGATGATTTTCTGCTGGAATTTGAAGAAAAGGTACAGCACTATGAGGTCTTTGCCGACTAATGTAAAAAGAAAGTTCCAAAACATCTGAAAATATGTTAAAACCTGCTGAAACTGATTATTCAGCAGGTTTTTTTATACTATTTTTAGCAATTTCTTCTTTACATCTATGATATGAAAACAACACTATTAACATGCTTGCTAATTTATTTCGCTATTGCATTGCAAGCCCAATCTGAAAAACAGCAATCCGTGAAATACCCCAATACCGCAAAAAAAGATGTCATTGACACCTATTTTGAAATTCAAGTAGAAGACCCTTATCGTTGGTTGGAAGACGATCGAAGTTCGGATACCGAAAAATGGGTGAATAATCAAAACAACACGACTTTCTCATACTTGGATAAGATTCCCTTTCGAAAAGATCTTAAGAATAGACTTGAAAAACTTTGGAATTATGAAAAATTGGGGGCTCCGTTTAAAGAAGGAGACCATACCTACTTTTATAAAAACGATGGACTTCAAAACCAATATGTGGTCTACCGTCAAAAAGAAGGCGGTACACCAGAAGTATTTCTGGATCCTAATACATTTTCCGAAGATGCCACGACTTCTTTGGCCGGACTACGGTTTACAAAAGATGGTTCCTTGGCCGCCTACCTAATTTCAGAAGGGGGTAGTGATTGGCGCAAAGGAATTGTTCTCAATACCAAAACCATGGAAATTGTAGAGGATACCCTAGTAGATATCAAATTCAGCGGTATTTCATGGAAAGGAAACGAAGGCTTCTATTATTCGAGTTATGATAAGCCCGAGGGCAGTGAACTTTCTGCAAAGACCGATCAGCACAAAGTTTACTATCACAAGCTGGGTACACCACAAAAAGAGGATCAATTGGTATACGGTGGTACCAAAGAAGAAAAGCATCGCTACATCAGAGCTTTTGTTACCGAAGATCAACATTACTTGATTATGTCGGCCTCTGTATCTACTTCTGGGAACAAACTTTTTATAAAAGATTTGACCAAGGAAAACGCAGCGTTTGTGCCAATTGTAGCGGATACCAATTCTGATAATTCCCTCATAGAAAATGTAGGCTCTAAACTCTATATAGTTACTGATAGGAATGCACCAAATAAAAAAATAATCACGGTCGATGCGGCAGCGCCAAGCCTTGAAAACTGGGTTGATTTTATCCCTGAGACCGATAATGTGCTAAGCACAAATACCGGTGGGGGATATTTCTTCGCCGAATATATGGTCGATGCCATATCGAAGGTATTTCAGTACGATTATGATGGCAAATTGGTTCGCGAAGTAACGCTTCCCGGTGTCGGCAGCGCAAGTGGTTTTGGCGGGAAAAAGGAGGATAAGGAGTTCTATTTTTCCTTTACCAACTATGTAACCCCAGGTTCATCGTATAAATACAATGTAGACTCTGGCGAGTACGAGTCGTATTGGAAACCTCAAATAGATTTCAATCCGGAAGATTACGAGTCACATCAGGTCTTCTATACTTCAAAAGATGGTACAAAGGTGCCGATGATCATTACCCATAAAAAAGGGTTGAAACGCAATGGCAAGAACCCGACTATTCTTTATGGATATGGAGGGTTCAATATTAGCCTTACCCCTTCTTTTAATATTGTAAATGCCGTATGGATGGAGCAGGGCGGTATTTATGCCGTTCCCAATTTAAGAGGAGGAGGCGAATACGGTAAAAATTGGCATGATGCGGGTACCAAAACCCAAAAGCAGAATGTCTTTGATGATTTCATTGCCGCAGCTGAATACCTGATCGGTGAGAATTATACCTCTTCCGATTTCTTGGCTATTCGAGGGGGATCCAATGGGGGTCTTTTGGTAGGAGCCACTATGACGCAACGACCAGATTTAATGAAAGTGGCCTTGCCTGCCGTAGGTGTTCTCGATATGCTTCGTTACCATACTTTTACTGCGGGCGCAGGATGGGCCTATGACTATGGTACTGCCGAAGAAAGCAAAGAAATGTTCGAATATTTGATGGGATACTCCCCTGTTCACAATGTAAAAGAGGGAGTCGAATACCCCGCTACCTTAGTGACCACGGGGGACCATGATGACCGTGTGGTTCCCGCACATAGTTTTAAGTTTGCCGCCCAACTACAGGCAAAACAAACTGGAAGCAACCCTACTTTAATTCGAGTCGAAACCAATGCAGGCCATGGTGCAGGTACTCCTGTCAGTAAAACAATTGAGCAATACGCCGATATCTTTGGCTTTACGCTCTACAATATGGGTTTTGAACAACTACCTTACCAAGCGGTGTTCAAAGAATTTAAGGACTAGCTATCAATAATTTTGATTTAAATCCGTTTCTCTAATTGAGACGGGTTTTTTTCATATCCCCAGAACAGAACAAGACTATATGCTTCAAGTTGATCATGTGTCCTTTGCCTATGATGAAACTCCTGTACTAGAAGATATTAATCTAAAAGTACATAAGGGAGAACATGTCGCCATTATTGGTGAAAGTGGTTGTGGCAAAAGTACCCTTCTAAAAATAATTTACGGGCTATTGCATATCAGGATCGGAGAGGTCTATTGGGACGAAACCCAGATTCTGGGTCCTTTTTACAACCTGGTCCCGGGAGAATCTTATATGAAATACCTCTCCCAAGATTTTGATTTAATGCCCTATACCACGGTAGCCGAAAATGTAAGCCAACACCTTTCGGTTTTTGAACCCGAGGAAATGCAGCGCCGAACCGATGAGCTCCTTGAAATGATCGAAATGACCAATTTTACCCAAACCAAGGTCAAATACTTGAGCGGAGGTCAACAACAACGGGTGGCCCTTGCACGGGTGCTTGCCCAAGAACCGGAGATCTTATTGCTAGACGAGCCTTTTAGCCATATCGATAATTTCCGTAAAAATAGTCTTCGAAGAAACTTGTTCGCCTATCTTCGAGACAAAGGCATCACAGTTCTAACGGCAACGCACGATCATAACGATATGCTCCCTTTTGCAGATCGGGTAATTGTGCTAAAAGATCAGCGCATCATTGCAAAAAACACCCCAAAAAACCTATATTCCCAACCCAAAGACCTATACATCGCCTCTTTGTTCGGGGAGGCAAACAAAATCCCCATTAACATTGTAAAAACCTATGCAGATACCAAACGTCGCATTATTGTATATGCGCACGAGTTTAAAGTTTCTGAAAAATCGGGCTTGGAAGTCGTTGTAAAAGGATCGTACTATATGGGTGGGCATTTTATGATTGTAGGCACCTATGAGGAGCAAAATATCTACTTTAACCATCATAAGGCGTTAGAGGATGAGAAAGTGGTCTTTCTCAATGTATCTATAGACGTTATCAATCAACGAATGGCCGGCTTATAGCATTCTGATCTCTTTTTGAATAAACGTGCCCATTTATCGAAAACCCTTTTTTGCATATAATTAGATCGCATGCACTTCGTTTATGAGATAATGAACAATGTCATGTCGCTATGAAAAAGAGTCCTCTTTTTTCCTATATACTAACCATTTTACTATTAGCCGTGCCATTGGCGTGTGACGATAAAGATGAAGTTGTTGACACCTTGGAAGAAAGTTCAGATCCTACAATTCATGATTCGAGCAATGATGACTCGGATGATGGGGAAACGGGAAATGAAACCTTGGTATCGCCTACAGCAAGTGTCGACTATCTTTCAAACGATGGTGCGGGAGATCAGGCTTGGGGAGATGATATCATCATAAATGCATTTAAAATCGATGGTAGTGCTGGCCGCGTACTTTATGAGACCCAGTTCAAAGATGACGGTTTTGGAGTAGTCGGGGGCAGGTGGAAGCAGATAGACTACTATTACGAATACCAAGGGCAAGTGGTACGGGCAAGCGAGTAGTTAGTACTTCGATTCAAAAATCCGGTCACTGAGGTTATACTTCAAGTAGGTCAAATGGACCCTGATGAGGGCAGGCAGGCAAAAGAAGGAAAAACCTGCGATGACAGAGGCTTGGACCGCGTAGATGAATCCGGAAAATGGACCGCCTTTGACGCCAACGATACCGAAATTGCTACAGGTATTTTATTGGACGAATTCTCAATGGAAGGGCGGTTACCAGACTCTATGGGGTCGTATCGTTTCTCACTGAACACCGAGAGCAAATCGATTTCAAAAATAGTAATCGAGGCGACCCAATGGGGTGGTGATGAAAGGGGTTTCCCAACCTCAAGATCAAGCTATGCGACCGAACCATTGAACGATAGTGAAAATACCGAGAACAACTCGGAATTCAATATTATGGCCATCTCCTACAAGAAATAATGTACAATACTCTTTTGGCTAACTTTGTTCAAAATAGCACATTGGACAAGGAAACCATATTAAATGAACTGCGGTTCAAGGCCGTTAGAAGTAGCGGCCCTGGTGGCCAAAATATAAACAAGGTTTCTACCAAGGTAGTATTGGCTTTTGATATCACAAGTTCGAAGGCGTTATCAATAATAGAAAAAGAGCGGATTCTTCAAAAATTAGCAAATCGTATCAATAAGGAGCAACAACTGGTGCTGCATTGCGATGAAAGTCGTAGTCAACAGAAGAATAAAGCGCTGGTAATCGATCGTTTTCTTTTACTACTAGACCAGACCTTGATGGTTCCCAAGAAACGTAAAAAAACCAACCCTTCTAGATCGGCAACAGAAAAGCGCCTAAAAGCAAAAAAGAAGGCCTCACAGAAAAAATCGGATCGGAGACGATCAGACTTTGAATGATTTTACAAGATTTCGGTGATGGTAATAGTGGTTTCATTAAAAACGATCGCCTCCCCTACCGATTTTCCCAACAGCGATTTTCCTATCGGTGTTGCTGCCGAAATACAATAGGTCGTTTCTTCCAAATCTTTATATTCCCCGGCAGAAATGGCCAAATAATAGTGGTTTTTCGAAGTTTTTACCCAACTCCCCAAGCCTACTTTTACCGCCACCAATTCCGGTGCTACCTTTGCCAAGACTTGCTGCATCTTTTCGGCTTCCGCCAACTGTTGCCCCAGTTTTTCTCGCTCTAGTTGCACCATTGCCCTCCCCGTTTCATGCTTATCACCGGCACTGCTCTTCGTTTCTGAACGCAAGGATTCTTGCAGGCCTTGAATATGTCCTTCTATTCGCGCAATTCGATCTTCTACATAGGCTTTACAAAAATCGAAAAAGATTTTTTTTGATACTGTTCTCATTACATTACCCTAATCTTGACCGTGATAAAGATCTGCCAAACGATAAATCAAAAACCGAATAATGGTCTCTTCTTCTTTCCCTCTTTCATTCATTTCATGTACTACCTGAATATTCTCTCTTTTAAAAAAATCTAAATCGGCCGTTCTATTCTCATTGAAGACATTCCATGATCGCAAGCCTTCTAACATATTTTTATGGGAGCGATACCGCTGCTCTTTGCGGTCTGCTACTTTCAAATTTTTTTTATTTGACGGGTCTACTAGTGATTTACTTTTCTGAAATAACTTGTATTCTTGTTCTAAACGCCCATTCATTCGCTCTGCTTGTATTATTACCTTAAAATAGGCCCTCAACACCAGGGAGTGATACTTTTTTCGAAAATCTATCGAGTATTCTCTTCCCAGCGCATCTTCTTCACCGCCAATTTCCACATCCGTAGCAATTACGTAAAACCCGGTACCCTCAGGAATTTGAGTGTCTACACTTGCTGTAAATGAGTTCTGCCATTCTTGAGATTGCATAATCTCTTTCCATCCTTTGTCGTACTTTTTTTCAAGTGCAGATCGTTTTGTGGTACAGCTTCCTGTGCATAAAAACAGTGGGGCAAGTACATACCACACCCATGTACCCTTTGGTAGTTGTTTTGTCATTTCGAATTTGGTTTGGTCCCTTTGGACCTTACTTTAGGAGTTTTTCTACCGGTATCGGTGTGGGCGATAAAAGACAACTCTTGCAAAGTCACTGTCTTACGAAGAAGTCAACTACTACCCTCTTTAGGGTTTCTGAAAACAGCTTATGTATACAGTTAAGGTTTCAAGGGATTACAATATACCAAGAAATGGCAATATCTGCTGCGATGAAGGCGTAAAATTCTAAGGATGAACCCATAGAGGTGGTCTTGAAAGCTGCAAAGGCATATCAATGAAGGTCTCTATCTACTTTACTTCCTGAGCCTCCGACCAAAAAATCTAGGTCGGCACCTTTGTCTGCCTGTTCCACATGATCTATATACATTTTTGCGTATCCTCGTATCGCCATCGGGTCTGGCGATTTCCATTTTGCCTTCCGATCGGTCAGTTCTGCATCTGAGACTAGGAGTTCAAGGCTTCTTTTTTTTACATCGAGGGCAATCAAATCCCCGTTCTGAACCAAGGCCAGCGTACCTCCCACGGTCGATTCTGGCGAAACATGTAAAACCACGGTCCCTGCAGCGGTACCGCTCATGCGGCCATCCGAAATTCGGACCATGTCGGTAATGCCTTCCAAAATCAACTTTTCAGGCAAATCTACATTGCCTACTTCTGGCATCCCAGGATACCCCTTTGGGCCTACACCTTTTAAAACAATTACACTGTCTTTGTCAATTGCTAGAGTGGGGTCGTCTATTCGCTCATGGTAGTCCTCCATACTTTCGAATACCACCGCTTTCCCCGTATGTTTCATGAGATGTTTAGAGGCCGCAGAAGGTTTTATAACTGCACCGTTTTCACATAAATTTCCTTTTAAAACCGCAATACCCGCAGCTGGTTGCAAGGGTTTTTCAAGGGTTCGGATGACGTCACGGTCATAGCAGATAGCATCTTTGTAATTATCAAGAAAATTATGCCTATTAACGGTCAGATTCCTGCGCAATAGTGGCGCCAATTCACGCAGCACTACTGGGAGACCTCCCGCATAGAAAAAGTCCTCCATGAGGTACTTACCCGAGGGTTTTAAATTTACCAATAAGGGAACCTTGCTTCCAATGATATCGAAATCTTCCAGTTTTAAATCAACCCCTATACGGCCGGCTATGGCAGTCAAATGAATTATGAGATTGGTAGAACCTCCAACAGCAGCATTCGTAACAATCGCGTTTTCAAAAGCAGCTCTTGTAAGGATCTTAGAAAGCGTTAAATCTTCTTTCACCATTTCAACGATTCGCCTACCAGATAATTGGGCAAACAGTTTTTTACGTGAATCTGCCGCCGGGATAGAGGAAAACCCTGGTAAGCAAAGCCCTAGGGCCTCTGTCATCGTCGCCATCGTACTGGCGGTACCCATGGTATTACAATGCCCTATACTTCGTGCTACACATACTTCGGCTTCGGTAAAATCCGCTTCGGTATACCCGTCTTTTTTCTGTTTTTCCTTAATCATCCAATTCATAGAGCCAGAGCCTATCTGCTCCCCTCTAAAGCGCCCACTTAACATAGGACCACCCGGAACCACAATAGTAGGTAGGTCTACACTACAAGCTCCCATGATAGTGCTGGGGGTGGTTTTATCACAACCGGTCAATAGCACGATGCCGTCTAACGGATTCGCCCGAATCGATTCTTCGGTATCCATACTCGCGAGATTTCTGAACAGCATGGTCGTAGGGCGCATCAGGGTTTCACCGAGCGACATGACCGGGAATTCCAAAGGTACGCCTCCCGCTTCTAGCACGCCGCGTTTTACCACTTCGGCAAAATCACGTAAATGACCATTGCAGGGCGTCAATTCAGACCAGGTATTGCAAATACCGATAACCGGCCTACCTTTAAAATAATCATCGGGATAGCCTTGGTTTCGCAGCCATGATCGGTGTACAAAACCCATTTTGTCCTTAGCACCAAACCATTCGCTACTGCGAAGCGCTTTCTTTTTTGCCATGTATATGTATTATGGAATGCTTAAAGTAGCGATTATCAACAAGAACAACAAGGGTCGAAAAAATGTCTTTGAAAGGTACCTTAAACCAAATCTGCCAGTTCTTTTCCGACCAGACTCCCAATTGCTACTCCCATACCTCCTAAGCGCACTCCGCAATATACATTTTCGGACATTGCCTTTACAATTGGTCTTTTTTGTGCGCCGACACCCATAATACCGCTCCAGCGGTGTGCTACCTCAAAGGTAGTATTCGGTAAAATAATTGTTCGTAAAAGCGTTTCCAATTGGTTTTGAATGCGCTTGGTTTCACCAAATTCACTTGTCTCTTCTCCTTTGAAATCAAGGTTTCTACCCCCTCCCAATAAGAGTCGATCGTCTATATTTCGAAAGTAATAATACCCCTCGTCTAGGTGAAAAGTACCTTTGATGGATAGCTTCGGAATGGGTTCTGTAATAAGCACTTGAGCTCTTGCTGGTCGTACTTCTTCTTTCAAGAGTTGCGCCGCAAAGCCATTGGTCGCAACCAAAATTTTTTGCGTTTGATATTCAAAATGATCTGTCTTCACCTGCACATAGGTACCATTTTCTGAAAATGTTTCTACTTGCACCCCATTTAGAATCAACACCCCGCTTTTTTGGGCCAGCTGTAGCAATCGCGCCATCATTTTTCCGGTATCCAACTGTGCTTCCAGCGTATGGGTAATATAGTGTTCTTCAATCTTTTGAAAAGCAAATTTATTGTAGGTAGTCTTAAATACTTCTTTTCCAAAAACAGGTCGTAACAACCCATTTACCTCGTCAAGTTGGTCTAAACAACAATTGTATAATGAGTCTTGGGAATGCAAGAAAAGTTCATGTCCTTGGTGCTCTTTAAAACCGATTGCAGCGTCGCCCAAGGTCTTTCGGAGCAATTGAATACCGTTCCATCGTTTTTGAATGAGTTCTAGTACCTCGGTGGTTGTATGCGTCTTTAAATCTGAGAGAATCTCGGAGATACTTCCGAAACAGGCAAAACCTGCATTCTTGGTGCTTGCCCCCTGTGGTAACATCCCTTTTTCGAGCACCAGTACCTTGGCATTGGGAAAGCGCATTTTCAGATTCAGGGCACAATTTAGGCCAACAATTCCGCTGCCAACAACCGTAAAGTCTATCTTGGAAAGCCAGGTTTTATACTCCCAATAACTTAGGTTCATCTCACTAAAATACAAACAATATACCTGCCGCTGAAAAAGAAGAATGGCTACGTATCACAAATTGCATGGATTAAAAACATTCTTTGCACCCTTTGCCGGAAACCAACCTCAAAAAAAGGAAACCGACCGTGGCCTCGGTTTGTATTATTCACCTAGCTTACCCCTATCGCTATCTCCTGTTTATTCGTAGGCATTCATCGATAAAGTACCCCTAAGATGCTCACGAGGACTAAATAGTGTGATTTACCGACTAGCTAGTCTATTTTTGGTTGGCGGTTGTTCAGAAAAATTAATCTGTTTTAGAGGAGTCTTTGGCCATGAACAGTACTTGAGACAAAAGATTAATATTTGATCGATGTCCTTTAAGGCTTCCTTCAACGAGCACCTTGTTGCCCTCCTTTTGTGCAGCCCTAATTCGAAAATCTTTAAGAGAAGAAGTATAGGGTTTCAACTGCGATACGCCAAAATCTGCTTCTAGTTGTTCAAAATTGATCCAACAATCAAAAAAGTTCGAATTAATTCGCTCCTGAAACCGACCCACTCCTTTGAACGTATCAAAAGAGGTGTACATATTCCCATCTTTTACATAGAGTTGGTACAGCGGAAAAGGTTCGAAAATCATGCTATTTTCCACGGCTCCCTGCCTTTGCAGATAGTCTCTCAAACTTTCGTTTGCGGCACCCATATTCAGGTGTATTCTAGGGACTTTTTTTTCTTGGGTTGTCTTCTTGGCTACTTTTTCAAAATTAGCATCGTATTCGTAGGAGACAATCGTATCTATTTGTTTGGTGGTACCCGCTATGGCGAGACTAAAGAAACCATTGGTTCGGTCAAGAATCTCGGAAATATTCAGGTTGTTTTTTTCAAAGAATGAAAAGCCACTTAGTAATTCTTTTAAATCACTTTTAGCTGTGGCTTCTTCAAAATTTGCGTCGAAATGTACCTGAAACGAAGGTTCGGTCATAGAAGCTACCGTAACTTCCGGTAAGAATCGTTCGGGATCTTGGGTTAAAATAGTTCCGTCGATAACCGCTTCGCCATCTTCAAAATTGATTCGTATTTGACTAGCATCGGCAATCCAAACAATATGGTCTTCGATACTTGAAAGTTTATCGATCAAAGAATGGGAATCGTCTTGAATCGTCTTGTCCTCTACAAGAATCTCTGTAAAGACACTCGCCATATCACGTAGCACAATTTCCGGGCTAACCGCTAAGACCAACTTGGTCTTGTTCCAAGCTAAAACGGTCTTCTGCTTTTTGAGGATTGCCCAGCGATAGTTCCCTTCGGCAGCACCTTCAATGTCGCTATTCTTTGATGCCAATTCCCTCGCTATAAAAATTTCAAAATCTTCGGAATCTCCTATTTCAAACGTACTGAAAAGCGTATTTTTTACAGAGGGTACGGTGTAGAGTACCAGGTTAAAAGGCGTAAAATCGATTCCG
>CALLVX010000108.1 GCA_938010765.1 uncultured Flavobacteriaceae bacterium
AAATGTGAGGCTTGCACAATGTGTGCGTTGGCAGCGTGGGGCGCAGGGAGTATTTTACATAGTTTACATTATGGCTTACGGCCAAAAAGAAGAATCCAGACCTAAATGTTGACACCGTACCATAATGCAAATTATGTAACATAGCGGGGGGGAAGGGAGCAGCGGCCAAGACAAGGGCTATTTGATAAAATATTTGGGTTGGGCGTGGCGAGGAAATCCTACCGAAACATTATCTTTAAGGCACGTTCTTTAACATTTTAAGCGGCCCTTGGGGTCGAAAAAACATCCCGGACATCCATTTTTTGCATTAGCTATGACTATAACGGCAACATGACATCCGATGCCAATAAGGGGATAACAAGTATCACCTATAACCACCTGAACCTGCCCGAGCAGTTGAATTTCAGTAGTGGCGGTGTGATAAACTACGTTTATGATGGTACTGGCGCAAAATTGGAAAAGACGGCGAGTAACGGAGCCTATACGGAATATGCCGGCAACCATATTTACGAAGGTGGAACGTTGCAGTTCTTCAGCCACCCTGAAGGTTATGTGGACGTGGACAATGGGAACTATTCCTATGTGTACAGATTTAAGGATCACCTCGAAAATATAAGATTATCGTATACGGATGCTGATGGGAACGGAACCATTGATCCTGCAACGGAAATCATCAAGGAAACCAATTACTACCCTTATGGATTATCGCATCGTGGCTATAACGGTAATATAAGTCCATTGGGTAACTCGGTCGCGAAACGTTTTATGTTCGGCGGCAAGGAATTTCAAGAAGAGCTGAATCTTGATTGGTATGATATTACAGCAAGGAACTATGACCCTGCATTGGGTAGATGGATGAACCTAGATCCGTTGGCCGAGCAGATGCGCAGGCACTCGCCCTATAACTATGCGTTCGATAATCCGATATATTTTATTGATTATGATGGTATGATGCCATGTCCTAAAGGGGAAGATTGTTCCTCTCGCTGGGGAATATTTAAAATGGAGTTCAAGGAGACTTTAAAAAGCATGGGTAATGGATTGAAGTCTATGAACAATGATATCAAAAGTGCCTTGGGGTATTTACCTCCAATCGATATTACAGGAGATGCACCAAGAACTAGAGGAAATCGAACTTCAAAAGACGGAGGAATCGATTTTAGGAGCAAAAATGGTCAAGGAGAAGGAGACACTACTGATGGTGCAGTAGATGCTCATGTAAATGCAGATGATATTTTGGATGTGGCGCCAGGGTCTCCCAATGGTAATAAAACTGGACGTTTGGGGGATGGTAGAACCCGCTCATTTACACAAAAGAAAAACATGGCATCCACAACAAAAGAAATTAGTACATCTGGAAAAAAAGCCAAGCGAGGTATTGAAAAGGGTAGTTCAGCTGTTGGCGGCCCTTCAACAATCATGAGCGGAAATGCTAACGAACCTGATTCTGTAATGGTTACAGCAACTCAGGAATCTAACGACAGGGTGATTACTTTTCAAACAAATGGAGTAAGTTCATCTGGAGGTTCCATTGACATGCAAGTTAAGGTGCCGACCAATAGAGTTGATAGTGTCAATAATGCTTCTGCGAAAGCAAAAATTAATGCAAAAGCAAAAACAGATATAATACTACAGCAAAAATTAGACTCCCTTATGGGGCGAAGTAATTAATGGTATGAAAAAAAATATTTTGTTTAAATCAGGTTATTTACTTTTTGTTACAGCCATTTTTATCAGCTGTGAAGGAAAAGAGATGAAAAAGTATTATCACGATACGGGCGAGCTTTTATCGGAAATCGAGTATAACGATAAAGGCGAAAAGGATGGAAGGCTCCGTGAGTACCACAAAAATGGTGAACTTAAGGCTATTGAGTACTATCAAGATGGTGAATTGATCGATACAACAGTTATCTTCGATAAGATGGGTAAATTATCCGCAAAGATCTATAACGATAATGGGTTAAAGCTTCAAGAAAGATACCAGAGGAATGGCAAGTTATTATCCAAAGGAAAAATGATAGATACTATTTTACAAGGCTGGTGGGATTATTATGATGAAGAAGGAAAGTTGTCTAGAAAAGTAGAGTATATTAATGCGTCTAATGATTCTTTAACGAATAACATAGAGCATCCTAACAGAATTATATCTTATGACGAAGAAGGAAATATAGTAAAGGATAGCAGTAATTATTATACCATTGATTTAAAAGATACGATTCCTTTAAAGAAAGTAACAATTGGTTATTTAGATTTGGTGCCGCAAATTTCAAAGAAAAGTGACTTGCATTGGGTTTACTTTTGGCAAGAAGATGCATTTGGCAACAAAACCAAAATCGACACTACTTACGGTACAAACGATAAAAAAGCCAAGTTTTGGGTATTTCCAGAAAAAGCAGGGAAAATTATATTTAAAGGCGTAGTACTTGAAGAGGGTACAGAGGTTAGAATAGATGAAAAGGATACCACTATGGCGAATATAATATCAATAAAAAAGAAGATGTTTTTTAAAAAAGAAATCTATGTGAAGGATACAATATCAGAGAACTAATAGCTTTCTGAGTATCGTACCCCGCTCTGCGAAGTTTGCAACTTCGTAGCGTTATGAGCAATAAGAGTAAGAACCAAAGAATAGGATAATGACCACGGCATTGCTGTCGTGGTTTTTTTATACCATACCCGCTCTGCGAAGTTTGCAACTTCGTAGCGTATAGTAAGAAATAAAGTTAAGAAAGAACCACAGCAGCAATGTTGTGGTTCTTTTGTTTCAGTCCATATCCTGAAGCACAGTTTTAAGTGTGCTTTTTAATTTACGTTTAGCAACAAATGCATCGAGAATAGAAAAGATGGTACTTTGTTCTTCTTTGGTCAGCCCGTCGATTAAAGAAACCCTTTCCATAAGAGTAGTATCTACCGAACTGAAATCTTGTAAGGCGTCCTTTTCTATAAAAAGTTCTGCCATCGAAACGCCCAAAGCTTTAGCAATTTTTATCAAAGTACTTACCGAAGGGTCGGTCTTGCCGTTCTCGATACGAGAATACTGGGCTGCGCCCATACTGATAGCCGAAATGACCCCCCGCTCTGCGAAGAGTGCCCCGCTCTGCGAAGTTTGCAACTTCGTAGCGTTTTGAGTAAGGACTAAAGAATTGAATACCGGCCACGGTCCCGATAGCTATTGGGATTGTGGTTTTTTTATTGGAGTACATTTTGCAATTTGGTCTGTTTGATAAAGGCGCCCCGCTCCCCGCTCTGCGAAGTTTGCAACCCCCCGCTCTGCGAAGAGTGTTCTGCGAAGTTTGCAACTTCGTAGCGTTTTGAGTAAGGAATAAAGAATTGAATACCGGCCACGGTCCCGATAGCTATTGGGATTGTGGTTTTTTTATTGGAGTACATTTTGCAATTTGGTCTGTTTGATAAAGGCGTCGAGCATGGCGAAGAGCTGCTGACGGTAAATTTGTAGGCCAAGTAGGAACAGATGAAAGCATCAGAGTTTTGAATAAAAATTCCCCGCTCTGCGAAGTTTGCAACTTCGAAGTATTGTGAGCAATAAGAGTATGGCTAAAGGATTGGATAAGGGCCACGGCATTGCTGTCGTGGTTTTTTTATGAATATGCCAATCTTGCCTTGGCATCCCTGATCAGAGCATCGAGAGCAAATAGTATATGCCCCCCGCTGCCGCGAGAGTAATCGCTACCGCTAGTCTTTGACTAGTGGCGTACAGGGTAAGAAAAGGAAATTAAACCACGACAGCAATGTTGTGGTTTTTTATGCTCTAAAGCGAAGCGACATTTTTATTGAAAAAGTCCTTGAACTTCCTTTTGGTCAGCATGGTATCGATGATTTTAAGAATGGTCGATCTGTTCTCTTCGCTAAGTTGGTTAATAAGTTTAAGTTGTTCGTTCTCACTTTTATCTTCAAGAACAACTTCTTTGGGCGTGGTATTTTCATCTAAGTTGATAATATCTTCGATGGACATATTAAAAAGGTTGGAAAGTGTCTTTAGTTCCGAAACCTTTACTTCCCTCCCCTGCTCTGCGAAGTTTGCAACTTCGCAGCTAATTGAATGAGCAGCAAGAGTAGTGATGCTTCGAAGTTGCAAACTTCGAAGAGCTAGTGTTTGCAACTTCGTAGCGTATTGAGTAAGAAGTAAAATCCCCGCTCTGCGTCCCGAGGCCTCGGGATGCAACTTCGTAGCGTATTGAGTAAGCACAAGAGCAAGAAGCAAAGAATCGAATAAAAACCACAATAAAAATGTTGTGGTTTTTTCAAATACTGTAAAATCTGCAGCGTTCCACCACTCGATGGTATATTCACCCTTACCTGCAATACTTCTGCGGGGTGTTGTTTTATATTTGCGCTAAGGTCCTTGAATAAATCTCCAAGTTTACAACCTGCATAGAAGAAAGACTGTGCAGAACCGATTTCTCTGGGCAAATAAGTAGGGACCTATTTCTAAAGATCAATTGATGTTAAAAAATGAAGGGTATAAAATTCGAAACCAAACAAAACCACATTTTCTTACCTTCACAGTAGTTGATTGGGTAGATGTGTTTACAAGGCAACGGTATAAAGACCTTTTGATAGAAAACCTAAATTATTGTATCGTTAACAAAGGTATGGTGGTTTTCGGATATGTACTTATGAGCAATCATATGCATATTATTATCCAAAGCAAGAATGGTCAACTCTCCGATTTGATTCGAGATTTTAAGAAGCATACTTCCAAGAGAATCATTGCCTCGATAAACCAAGAACCGGAAAGTAGACGTGAATGGATTCTCGAACGTTTTACCGTTGCCGCTAAAAATCATTCAAGGAATAAAAAGTATCAGTTTTGGAAATATGGGAACCATCCGGAAGAAATCTATTCTGAAAAATTTATGTGGTCTAAGCTAGATTATATTCATTTGAATCCGTTAAGGGCCGGTTTGGTAGAAAAAGCGTCCGACTATTTATATTCGAGTGCCACTAACTATGTAAGAGGGGAGGGGAAGGTAAAAATCACTAAGTTGGCTAATCCAGTGGTCGACGTATTAAAGCCCTGGAACTTTTGGAAAAGTATTTCTTGGTAGGGACACTGCGAAGTTGCATCCCGAGGCCTCGGGACGCAGAGCGGATTATTGCTATCTAATAATTGAAAATACACTTCAAATCAGAATGTACTAGCCCCGCTAGCGCTCGTCTTAGACGGGGGCCGTACCGAGTGTCTCGCCCTGAAATAGGTTTACCCAATCGTACCGTTTAATCGTTTCTAGAAAAGCATTTCTTCGCAAGAATACTGCAAAATTGAAAACCCGCCCGCTGCAGATAGGCTTCGCAAAACAACTCTTGCAACCCACTATCCTCATAAATTTCGCATCCATTTTAAAAATTAGGAGGCTTTACCAGTTGAAATACCTTATTTTTCCGCTATTCAAATTGGGTACTTTGCTTTGGTACAATATCTTTACGATTACATTTTTGGTATTATGAGGTGCATCTATATTTTCTTTGCTTTAATACTCCTGACCGCTTGCACGCAACAGGCAACCGAAGAGCAGGGGAAACTATTCGAAAAGCGTATCGAAACGGGTATCGATTTTAAAAACATCCTGACCGAAAACGATTCCCTGAATTACTTCACCTATGGGTACATTTATATGGGGGGCGGCGTCTCCGCCGGGGATATCAATAACGATGGCCTGATCGACCTTTTCTTTACCGGAAATCAAGTTGCGAATAAATTATACCTGAACAAAGGGGGCATGCAGTTCGAGGATATTACCGAAAAGGCGGGACTGCAAGGCGACGATCGCTGGTATACCGGTGTGACCATGACCGATGTAAACAACGACGGTCTTTTGGACATTTATTGTTCGGTAAGCGGAAAATTTGAACCCACACAAAACCAATTGTTCGTCAACCAAGGGGATGCGACCTTTAAGGAAGAGGCCGCAGCCTATGGGATTGCCGATGTGGGCAATAGCGTGCAAAGTACTTTTTTCGACTATGATCTAGACGGGGATTTAGACCTATATGTGGCCAACTACCCACCAACTCCTTTTAAGTCACCCAACCACTATTATGTTTCCATGCAGCGCTTTCACAAACCCCATGAAAGCGACCATTTGTACCGTAATGATGGCGGCAGTTTTACCGATGTTACCGAAGCGGCCGGGGTACGTGGTTTTGGCCTCTCATTGAGTGCTACGGTAGGGGATGTAAATGCCGATGGTTGGCCCGATATTTATGTCTCGAACGACTTTAGTACCCCCGACTATTTTTATATCAACAATCAGGATGGTACCTTTTCAGAAAAGGCAAAGACCATGACCAAGAATACATCGTTCTATGGCATGGGAGTCGATATCAGCGATTTTAACAACGACGGCCTGTTAGATATTTTTCAGGTAGATATGTCATCGCAAGACAACCGCCGCGCCAAGGCCAATATGGCCAGTATGGATCCCGAACTTTTTTGGGGAACCGTCAATGCCGGATTTCACTACCAGTTCATGCAAAATAGCCTGCAGCTCAACAATGGAAATCTAAACGATACCGTGCCCGATTTTAGCAATATTTCCCGAATGGCAGGGGTTTCCTCTACCGATTGGAGCTGGGGCCCTTTATTCGCTGATTTGGATAATGATGGCTGGAAGGACCTTTTCATTTCCAACGGTACAAGGCGGGAAATCAACAACAACGACTATTTTGAAAAAATAAACCGCAAGGCCATTACAAAGGATAGTTTATTGCAATTGAGTATGGCCATCCCCTCTGAGAAAATAGACAATTTTGTCTACCGAAATAAAGGCGACCTTACCTTCGAACAGGTGAACGATGCATGGGGGCTTTCATACGAGGGATTCTCAAATGGGGGGGTATATGCCGATCTTGACAATGATGGGGATTTAGATGTGGTTACCAATAATATTGATGATAACGCTACTATTTTTGAGAATAAGAATGTAGCAAACAATCGCTATCTGATGCTTCAATTTACGGGGCCTGAAAAGAACCCTTTGGGGATAGGGGTAAAAGTAACTGTATTTTCAAAAGGAGAGAAACAATACCAAGAACTGATCATGAGCCGCGGGTTTCAGTCTTCAGTTGCCCCACGATTGCATTTTGGCCTTGCCGATCGCACCCAAATAGACAGCTTAAAAGTTCAATGGCCCGATGGGAAAAT
The DNA here is from genome assembly GCA_938010765.1 of uncultured Flavobacteriaceae bacterium. Lineage (GTDB taxonomy): Bacteria > Bacteroidota > Bacteroidia > Flavobacteriales > Flavobacteriaceae > Pelagihabitans. The sequence goes on from CALLVX010000108.1 coordinate 7,166, forward strand.
TCAACGGCTGACGAATGTCAATACCAATCAGTTATTACAAGTAGCTTATAAAGAGGCAGGCGAAACTAGTAGTGGGTCAATGATGGTCATGGCGAATAATCGTCTTTTCGAAACAGTTGTCGATAGCACACTACTTCCCTCGTTCGTTCATAAGGAAAATGTGTTCGATGATTTTAAATGGGAGATTCTATTACCCCATAAAATGTCGACCCTAGGCCCCGGATTGGCGAAGGGAGATTTAAACGGAGACGGCTTGGATGATTTGGTCATGGGCGGTGCCAAAGACCAGGAAACGGCTATTTTTTATCAGACAACGGCAGGGTGGGACCGTCAGCTGCTACCGGCAATTGAAAATGACAAAGAGTTTGAAGATTTGGATGCGCTTATCTTCGATGCAGATTCCGATGGAGACAATGATCTGTACCTGGTAAGTGGTGGCAACGAGGTGCTATCCGATTCCCCTCGGTTGCAAGACCGATTGTATGTGAATCTTGGAAACGGAGTTTTTGAAAAAAGCAAGACGGCATTGCCAGAAATGATTACCAGCGGAGGACGGGTGCATCCCTTTGATTATGACAAAGACGGGGACTTGGATTTATTCGTTGGCGGAAGGCAAGTACCAAAAGCCTACCCGTCTCCCCCAAAAAGTTATGTGCTGGAAAATAGAAGTGAGCAAGGAAGGCCCAACTTTGTCGATGTAACCTCTGAAAAGGCTCCGGGCCTAAATGAAATTGGCATGGTGACCGATGCCAGTTGGGCCGATTACGACAATGACGGCTGGGTAGATCTGCTTCTTACGGGCGAGTGGATGCCGATTACCGTTTTTAAGAACAACAAAGGAAGCTTTGAAGAAGCAACCGAAGCGGTCGGACTAGAGAACACAGCAGGCTGGTGGTTTAGTGTTGCTTCGGGTGATTTTGATAAAGATGGGGATATTGATTTTGTAGTGGGGAACCTTGGGCTCAACTACAAATACAAGGCGAACGAAAAGGAGAGTTTCGACATTTACTACAACGACTTTGATAAAAGCGGTTCCAAAGACATTGTATTGAGTTATTTCAATGGAGGAAAAAAATACCCCTTACGTGGCCGCGAATGTAGTTCACAACAAATGCCCGGGATCAAGCGAAAGTTCGGTAACTACGCCGACTTTTCGGTAGCGACCTTGGAAGATGTGTATACCGAAGAATACTTGGAAAATTCCTTGCATTACCAGGTAAAATCGTTCGCCAGCGTGTACTTGGAAAATAGGAATGGTCGCTTTGAACCGCATAGGTTGCCGAATATGGCGCAGCTATCGAGTATCAATCAGCTATTGGTCGAAGATTTTAATAAAGACACCCATCTCGATGTTTTGATCGTGGGAAATTTGCATGGATCTGAAGTAGAAACCCCTCGGAACGATGCAAGCAATGGTTTACTGCTTCTTGGGAATGGGAAAGGCGAATTCAACCCCATGACCGCATTGGAAAGCGGCTTTTTTGTAGACGGGGATACCAAGGACATGGCGAAGATCGACATCAAGGGTACGCCCTATATTGTGGCGGTTAAAAACAACGAAGCACCTCAATTGGTCAAAATTCGTTGAAATATTAGGTATTTCCTTGCAGTGGCCAAAGTACATTTTATTTGTCGATAATGGGCTGTATTCAATAGTGACAATCGTAATCGGTCTGTGAGTCCGAGCTTGTTGAAACCCCTTCAAAGCTGTTTTAAATTTTTTCAACAACTCATTAAATAGTGATAATTCTAAGCAATCTGTCAGTCCGAGCTTGTCGAGGACCCATTAAAACCTATTTTTCAAATCGTTTTGATAGTCAATGGAATACCGATTGATAGTCAATGGAATACCGACAATTACAGGCATGATCGTCAGATTTAGCTTGTCGAAACCCCGTAGAAATTAGCTTTTCAAGTTCTTTTAGCAACGCTATTTAATAGCGATAATTGGAAGCGGATTGCCGGGTCGAGCGTAGTCGAGACCTATTTTGGGCAAGCTATTTAAAAAACGGTTCAAAAGGGTACGAGCCGCGATGCAGCTTCTTTACTCGATAATTGAGATTTATAATGCTCCGACGCCAGAAAGACGAGTGTTCAGGCAGGCCTGTACGACAAGTGTTCAGATTGGCCTGCACTACAAGTATTCAGACAGGCTTGCGTCGAAATCAATGTTAAATTTCCTTTTAATGCCAGGTGGGCTTGCCCCGAGGTAGTATACCGATATAAAACCGCTAACTAACTTTTCTAAACCAAAAAGGCGCTTGCCTAATCAATAGCTGCTAACTTTTCAATAATGGTTTTTCGCATATAATCTTCCTCGCATAATACCTTTTCAGTAAAATTAAAAAGACTGCGGCAGCGATCGAGGTTTTGATTCTCATAGGCTACCTTGTAGTAGATATTGTTGTTCAGGAAATCGGTAAGGGCGCGAAGGCCATGTAAAAATGGCATCAAAATGGCCCCCATGACCAAAGCATCCAATTCTGTCTGCTGTAAGAACGGTTTATTTAGGGCCAGCCCATCAATAAAAGCTTCGAACAAAGGTTTGTTAAAAGTAATTTTGGAATGTTCTTGCTCATCCTCTGCGGCTGTATTCGCAATGGTCCGAACGGCATCTCCAAAATCATAGTGAAAATAACCCTGCATTAAAGTATCTAGGTCAATAAGACAAAGGGCTTTGTTGCCGTTTTTTGAGAATAGGATATTATTGAGCTTTGTGTCGTTGTGACAAACCCTTAAAGGTAGGTCCGTTACGGGTATTTCCGATAATTTCTTGAGTGTTTTGTTGGCAAAGGCGATTGCTTCTTTAGCAAGATCCGTTTTTCCGTTTTTCGCCTTTTTAAGTGCTCGCGTGAATTGTAAACTTCGTTTTTCTAGATTGTGAAAATCTGGAATTGTATCAACATATTTAGAAGGGTCGGCCGCTTTTAACAACAGGTGAAACTCACCAATGATTCTACCCGCTTCTTTGGCAACGCCCGTTTCTTGTGTGATGTCATAGGCCGTACTGTTCGAAATATAGGTCATTACTCTCCAGAAGCCATGTTCGGAATGTTCTAGAAATGCTCTTCCTTCTTTGGTGGGGACCAATTCTATTTCCGTGTAACTAGTACTATGAAGGTGCGAAAAGGCATTTTGAATATTACCCATAAGCCCTTCGACATTCGGGAACACTGTATGGTTGATTCTTTGGAGAATATACAATGGGCCATCACCATGTAAAATTAAAAAAGTATCATTGATAAGCCCTTGGGTAAGTGGCTCGAAATGGTATTCCATTTCAGGAACCCTAAATCGAGCCAATAGCTTGTTTACTATATTTGGCGTGTATTTTTCTATTGCCATAAGGGCGATATATACTGGCCCTCACTGGTTTTTTGCGCCAGACTAGCCACGGCAACTTCACGGTCGCTAGCATAGGTTACTCCAAACCATTGTCCTTGCGAGGGTACTACTTTCACTTCGGCAAGACCATCTTTTAGCATTTTCTGTACGGTTTTTGGAATGTAGAGCTCACTCGTTTTAATCATATGATCGTCTTGTAAAAATTCACGGAACTCGGTTTCGATAACCTCAAAGATAGAAGGTCTGCAAATCCAAAAGTTCATGCTGGCAAGTTCATCACCTGTATATTCCATACCTGAATCGGCATCGACTACCACTGTGCCTTTCTGCTCTAATTTTAAGCGTTCATCTACCGAGATCAAGTCATCTCCGTCTGTCATGCAAACCCCTCTAGATACCGATCCGTGCTCGGAAAGGGTGTCTTTAAGGGTGTAGCCCACCAAAGCATACTGGTTTCCAGTAAATTCCCTCATGAATTTTGCGGCATTGGCATAGGCCGATTGTCCGTAAAAGTCGTCCGCATTGATGACGCAAAAAGGTCCGTCAATTACATTTCTTGCCGTCCATACCGCATGGGCAGTGCCCCATGGTTTGGGTCTTTCTCCCGTAAATTCTACTCCGTCCGGAAGATCGGTAATTTCTTGTGCAAGTACGTTTAATTTGATATTATCTGGAAGTCTCCCTTCAAGATGCTCTTGTAAAAAGGAGACGTTTTCTTTTTTGGTAATAACCACTATATGGTCAAACCCATTCTGGATGGCATCGTACATCGCGAACTCCATTAGGAATTCTCCTTTCGGTCCCAAATCATCAAATTGCTTTAATTTTCCATATCTGCTTCCGCTTCCTGCGGCCATTAATAGTAAGGTCATATGCTTCCAAATTTAAGTTGCAAAAGTAAGTGATTGATTTAAAAAAAACATACTCCCAATTGTTTACTTTCCAATAAAAAGTGCCATATGCAGATAGGCTTGTAAAGATTTTCATAAATTAACCCAATGGTTTTATACCTGTAACAATTACCAACCTAATAAATCGTACACTTATGAGTTCTCGAAGAGCATTTATTCAAAAATCGGCCCTAGTTGGTGCTGGTATTGCGACAATTCCTAGCTATGGCTATGGAATGTTCAATGCGAAACCAGCTGAAAAACTCAATGTCGGACTTATTGGAGTCGGACTTCGGGGTACGAACCATCTTGAAAATCTTTTGTTACGTAAAGATGTAAATGTGACTGCAGTTTGCGATGTAGATCCAACGAAAATTATCATTGCCAAAGATTTGATTTCCAAAGCGGGAGGTAAAACCCCCACCACTTTTGGAAGTAATGATCTTGATTATAGGAACTTATTGGAATTAAAAGATGTAGATGCGGTAATCATTGCAACCCCTTGGTTGTGGCACACCCGAATGACAGTTGATGCGATGAAGGCAGGGAAATATGCGGGGGTCGAAGTGTCGGCTTCCAATACCTTGGAAGAGTGTTGGGATTTGGTCAATACCCATGAAGAAACAGGAACCCATATGATGATTTTAGAAAATGTAAACTACCGAAGGGATATTTTGGCCGTGCTGAATATGGTAAGGCAAAATGTATTTGGAGAACTGGTGCATTTTAGATGTGGTTATCAGCACGATTTGCGGGAAGTAAAATTCAATAATGGGAAGCAACCCTATGGCGGTGGGGTCGAATTTGGTGAGAAAGCCATTTCTGAGGCCAAATGGCGTACCGAACATTCGGTAAAACGAAATGCAGATGTGTACCCCACACATGGTTTGGGGCCAATTGCTGCCATGGCCGATATTAATCGGGGCAACCGTTTTGTTTCAATGACCGCTCATGCTACCAAGGGAATAGGCTTGCATAATTATGTTGTTGAGAAAGGAGGGGAAAACCACCCAAATGCCAAGGTAAAGTTCAAACAAGGTGATGTGATTACCTCTACCTTGGATACTGCCAATGGCGAGACCATTATCATTACCCACGATTGTAATTTGCCAAGACCTTATTCGCTTGGCTTTCGGGTACAGGGCGCCAAGGGACTTTGGGAGAAAGACGGGAACCGTATTTATGTAGAAGGAAATTCAAAAGCGCATTCATGGGATGCCGATGCCGATTGGCTCGCAAAATATGACCACCCCCTATGGCAAAAATATGGGGAATACGCCGAGAATGCCGGTCATGGCGGTATGGATTTCTTTGTAATCAACTCATTTGTCGAATCGGCCAAAGCAAACATAGCACCTCCGATGGATGCCTATGATGCCGCCGCATGGAGTGCTGTGACTCCTTTATCCGAAGCGTCGATAGCCAACAACGGGGCTCCTCAAGATTTTCCCGATTTTACCCGTGGCCTATGGATTAAAAGGGCCCCCTACGATTGGATAAAGGAGACGTACTAGAAAAAAGGCTCCAAAAACATTTTGAACAAGGAATATAACCGACTAAATATTTTATTTCATGAAAGGACTTGATACATTTGATTGGGTGGTCATCGCTGCCTATTTTCTCATACTATTGGGGGTTGCTTGGTGGGTCATCAAACAGAAACAAAAAAATACGGAAGACTATTTTCTTGCCGGAAGGAATATGGGGTGGTTTATAGTAGGGGCCTCAATTTTTGCCTCCAATATCGGTTCGGAACATGTGGTCGGCCTAGCGGGGAATGGCGCAGGAGATAAAATGCCCCTGCTTATTTATGAATTGCATGCATGGATCGTGTTGATGTTAGGATGGGTCTTTTTGCCCTTTTATGCTAGGAGTGGTGTTTTTACGATGCCCGAGTTTCTTGAGAAAAGGTTCGATGCTCGTTCGCGTTGGGTACTCTCGGTCGTTTCCTTGATTGCTTATATTCTTACCAAAGTTTCCGTTACTATATACGCAGGTGGAGTGGTTGTATCTGCCTTGTTGGGAATTCCATTTTGGATCGGGGCCGTGGCCACTGTAGTTTTGACCGGGCTATATACCGTACTAGGGGGGATGCGCGCAGTGGTGTACACCGAGACTATTCAAGCGATTGTACTGGTTATGGGAGCGGGGGTACTTACTGTTATGGGTTTGGATGCCGTTGGCGGATGGGGCGAATTAAAGGAGACCGTAGGGGTCGATTATTTTAATATGTGGCGACCTAATTCGGATCCCGATTACCCTTGGCTTCCATTATTTTTAACCAGTACTATTGTAGGTATATGGTATTGGTGTACCGATCAAGTGATCGTACAACGTGTTTTGACCGCTAAGAATATTAAAGAAGGGCGACGGGGCAGTATTTTTGGGGCCCTTTTAAAACTGTTGCCGGTTTTTTTATTTCTAATCCCGGGAGTAGTGGCCTTGGCCTTAAAAATGCAAGGAAAACTCGATTGGGACAACCCAGATGAGGCATTTCCTGTTTTGATGAGCAATCTGTTGCCTTCCGGACTTCGAGGTTTGGTAGCAGCGGGATTGTTGGCGGCCTTGATGAGCTCTTTGGCCTCCGTTTTTAATTCATGTTCTACCTTGTTTACCTTGGATATTTATAAGAAATTAAAACCTAATAAGCCAGAGGAAGAATTGGTGAAAACAGGTCGGATCGCTACCTTTTTTGTAGTAGGGTTGGGGCTTTTATGGATTCCCGTCATTTCCCGCCTGTCCGATGGGTTGTATGAATACCTACAAAATGTACAGGCCTATATTTCGCCTCCGATAACGGCCGTATTCTTATTGGGTATATTTTACAAACGAATAAATGCAAACGGTGCGATTGCTACCTTGGTGGGTGGTTTGATCATCGGTTTTTCAAAATTAACCTTGGAAATTACGAAATCGAGTTTTACCGAAGGGAGTTTCCTGTTCAATATCGCAGATATCAACTGGTTGGTTTTTGGGGCTTATTTCTTTGCAATATGTGTGGCAATCGCCGTAACTGTAAGCATGTTTTATCCAAAACCTTCAGAAGCGCAATTACAAGGGCTTACTTTCGGAACCGTGAGCGCCGAGCAGAAAGCCGCAAACAAATCGAGTTACAATGTTTGGGACATTGTTGCTTCGGTACTGGTAATTGTAGTCGTGCTTTATATAATGCTTTCTTTTAGTACTTTATCGCTATGAAGTGATTTGAACTTTTTGGATTGAGGCGAAAATTCATGGGTTTTTGCCATTTTAAAACCTTTTTTGAGTTGTATAGCAGGGCTACGAAAGGAAAAAAAGGTGAAAAAAAATCGTTTTTTAGCCAATTGAAATAGTCTAAATCACTTCTATAGTTACTTATTCAAAGTTATTAGTGAAAAAAAGTAATTTTCAACAATTTGGGAGTATGTTTTGCCGTTGTTAAAATTTAGTTCAAGAGGCAATCATTAAATTAAAAATCTCGTATTTCATGAAAAATATTATCGTACCCGTAGATTTCTCGGAACAATCAGAATATGCATTGAAAACGGCCGCATCGCTCGCACGAAAGTACGGGGCATCTCTTCTTATGGTGCATATGTTGGAACTGGCAGATGGGATTTTTTCAACCACGGACAACTCTAGTGCACAGCAAGCGGTTTTTTTGATCAAAGCCGCCGAGAAAAGATTCACCCAGTTTTTGGATAAAGATTATTTAGATGGAATTTCAATTACGAAAATCGTAAAACCACATAAGGTATTCGCAGAGCTAAATGATATTGCCAAAGAACATGGGGCCGATTTGATTGTAATGGGTTCACATGGAAGTGATGGGCTTGAAGAGATTTTTGTAGGCTCAAATACAGAGAGAGTAGTACGTAATGCCGATATTCCGGTACTTGTGGTCAAAGAAGAACATACCGATTTTAAAGTAGAACGTTTTTTGTTCGCTTGTGATTTTGAAGATGAAAGCCTTACCGCTTTTCAAAAGGCCAAATCTTTTGCAGAATTGGTATCCGCCGAGTTACAGTTGGTGTATATAAATACTCCGGGAGATTCTTTTTTAAGTAGCTCAGATGCCTATAACCGGGTGAACCAATTTTTGCAAAAAGCCTGTTCCGGTTTGGAAGTGACCATTCATAATGACTACAGTGTGGAAAAAGGTATTTTGAACTACAGTAAAATCGTTGGAGCAGATGCCATTGGTATCCCCACTCATGGTCGTAGTGGACTTGCGCATTTTTTTAGGGGTAGTATCGGGGAGGATGTTGCCAACCATGCAAAGATCCCGGTAGTAACTTTTAAAATATGATGAATCGTTATAGACGGGTTAGGGTTATATTTCTTCATCTTGTAATTGGCTAAACCAATTTCATTCCTATAGGATCCCAATTGACCGGTTTTTTTTGAAAATAACTTTCGTTGGCCAATAATGCCGCACCTGCCGCGCGCAATCCGAATGAAGGATCTTGTATTACAATGCTATTTCCTCGAATTGCCTCAAAAAAATTGTAAAAATGGTCATAATGGGCACCCTTATAGTCGCGCGGCGCTTCCCAGGTGGTGGTTCCTGTTTTTAGTTTTGAAGATCGGGTATCAAGGTTCTGTTGGGCGTAGCCATCTTTTATCTTTTCCTGCATGGCTTCTGTATAAGCGATTAAGGAATAACCGCCAGGAACCATTCCTAATTTTGAACGTGTTAGTTTTACGGAGTTTTGCCCTACTTCCATTTCCCCTTCGGTACCGATCAATTTAAATCCGCCACCGCCACCATTTCCCGCAATAAAGTTGATTCGAAAGGCTGCGTTAAATGCAGCATGGGTAGCGGTCTTTGGGTAGTCGTATAAGGTAATTGTTACGTCGGGTACATCACGCCCATCGTTCCAGTAGCGAAGTCCACCGGTAGAAAGGGCCCTATTAGGTCCGTGAGAACTTAACACATGGTTCAAAGTCGAGAAGGCATGCACAAAAAGATCCCCCGCGACACCAGTACCGTAATCTTGGTAGTTTCTCCATCTGAAAAAACGTTTTAGCTCATATGGAACCTTGGGTGCCTTTCCTAGAAAAGAATCAAAATCGATGGTGTCTGGATTCGCGTCTGGCGGAATTGGATATTGCCATGCACCTTCGGCCGAGTAGCGATCATCGTACATATCGAGCATTACAATTTCGCCGATGGCACCTTCTTCGTACAACTGTTTTGCTTTTTCGTTTCCAAGCGATGCCATGCCTTGACTCCCTATTTGGCAAATTTTTCCCGAAACGGTATGGGCCTTAATAATAGCCTGTCCCTCTTCGGGTTTTTGTACCATCGGTTTTTCACAGTAAACGGCTTTCCCGGCTTTGAGAGCGTCGATGGTAATTTTTTTATGCCAATGGTCTGGAGTGGCAATAATAATGGCATCGATGTCTTTACGGGCTAAAAGCGCGCGATAGTCCCGAGTAGTAAAGATATCATCGCCCCAGAGTTCTTTTGCCCTCGTATGCCGACCGTCGTAGAGATCACAAACGGCCACTAATTTCACGCCACTTACTTGTAAGGCAGTATTGGTGTCATAGATTCCTTGAATACCGGCGCCTATAAGTCCTAGGTTGATATGGTCATTTGCAGCATAATCGATTTCTATATAGGATCTATATAACTGTAAGGTTTCATCTTGAGGAGCCCCAAATACAAAGGGGGCAGATGTTATGGCCGCTGAGCTAAGACCGGCCTTTTTTAAAAAAGATCTTCTTGAAGTATTTTTTTTCATGATACGCTGTTTTCAATCGAGAAGTGATTTGAAATTTTTGGTCAATTGAAAAAGTTGAAACAACTTTTAAAACAAAACCGCCATGAATTTACGCTTTTCTAAATGGATGACAAGGTGCAAGTAACTGTAAAATTTAGGCTGTAGTAGATCAGTGCCAGGTTTCAATTTCGATGGTGCTTCCTTATTGCGAAATCCAAAACATATCGGCAAGAGGAATGTCTTTTTCATACCCTATTGCAAAAGGGTCGAAGCCCGCTTTGGCCATCAGATACCATGCAGTAGAGGATAAAGCTGGGGTAATATCGGCATGGTCCCATAGGTCATTGGCACCATAGGTACTTCCAAAATTAGTAGTATAAGGAATGCCTTCGGATTCGGTGATAGTAGGGCTACTTATAAATGACTTCTCTAGCTCGGTCAATAAGTTTTCGGCTTTTCTAAGATCACCGTTGGTTTTAAAGGCCAATGCCATTTGGGCAGTTCCCTCTAGCCAAACTACATCCTTATCGGCATCAAAACAATAGCCAGTGATGGCAACTCCCGTAACCTTAGCTATTTGGGTAGTAAGAAACCAATCGTCTCCCTTATAAAGGTTTGTTTGAGGAAAATTTTTAAAGACCCCTTGGCCTATGGAAAGCAAATCTAACGCATAGGTATGCTTTGGATTTTCGGGCCAGGCCATCAATGTTTTTTCATCTGCATTCCACCGTTCGCTTTTTAAGTAGCGCAGAATACCCCTATGAAAATCGTCATAACCAGGAACGGCATTAAAGGCCGTAACAATACCCTCGGTTACTTTATGAATTTGGCTGCCATCTTCGTTTTCACCACCCCATAATCCGCCATCTTCATCTTGTAATGAACGAATCCAAGATTCGATCGTTTCGCTCATTTGAAGGTATTTTTGATTGCCAGTAGCTGCATGATAGTTATGAATAGCGATTAGCAACCATGCATTATCACCTAACCATCTTCTACTGCCGTTGCTACCTTCGCCATTTCGAAACTGGTAGTATCCGCCATTCCCTTCCAAAAGTTCTGATTGAACCCTTTGATTAAAAAAATCTAGAATGGTTTCCGCTTTCTCGATTTCTCCTTGTTGAATGAATACTAGAGTGGTTAATGAATTGTCGTAAAGTGATACGAAATCCGAATTTTCGGTACTCTCCATCAAACCGCTTGGTAATTGCATTCCGGAAACCCACTGGTAGCTCGAGTTTTGAGTTGTTTCTGCGGGTTCTTCTATTGGGTCGGTGTCGGTAGTTTCTTCTTGATTTTCGGCTGGCAGTGCTGCAATTTCGTTTTCTAAAGTCGATGTTTCCTCCAAGTCGGCAACACTACAGGAAAGTAGACCAAGGGTACAAAAAGTAAGAAAAAAGCAGTTTTTAATCATACGTCTTTTGAGTATAGAAACACTATTCACAAAGCAAAATTAAAAACTTTTGATCTGACTATAAGCCATAGGCGATATACTGCAAAAAAAACCGGGGAATGCAAGCTACAGTCCCTTTGAACCCAATTTTTTGGCTTTAAACGAAAAGACATAAAACCGTTCGTCGAGGGTATATGATCTATATCCTAAATTATGTATCATTTCCTTTTGGTACGTTAAGGGGTATAACAAAAACCAGTCAAGGGTTCAAATAGTAAAAAACCTTTAGTATATTTGCCCCGTTGTGTTGTGACCCATACTTCTTAGAAGTTAAGGGCCAATGAAAGGCTTTCCAAGTTGGGAGGCTTTTTTTGTATACAGAGATTACGAATAGCCGGTCTCTATGACTGCATACTAAAAATAGCGCTACCTCATAGCTCTTAGGGGGTCTTTTTTTAAACTCCCTCAAGATATCTGTTTCCTTAGGAGTTAGGTAATTTGAGAAAGTCGGGTTTAGTTAGGTTGGTCTTCTAAGGTCTTTTTAATTTTTCTAAATACATCAAGAAGTTTCCATTCATCCTCGGTCTTTTGGCCTGGGAGTTCATTCAAGTAATAACCATTTTTGAAGTTCTTTTGGCCAATAACTGAGCGGTTTTTAAGCTCCCGATTATTGTGCTTAGCATACGCAAGCATAATATATGGGCATGTGCTATAATACCGAGCTCTATTTCGCTCAGTAGGTTCCTTCAATTAAAAAGACAAATAAAAAACCGGAAGGACTCGGCGCGAGAATTATTTTTACCGTTTATGGGTTCGAAGCTTTAAATGAAGTGCATTTTTATGCTATTCATTGGACTATATTGAAGATGTATTTTTGGGGCTTCCAGAAAAAAATATTGTAATTTTAGGCGATAAAAAAATCATATTTTCCTATGCCAATGTATCATAAATTAGGGAAGATTCCGCCCAAAAGACACACCATATTCAAAAAGGAAGACGGCTCACTGCACTACGAGCAGCTGTTTGGAACCATAGGCTTCGATGGGATGTCATCGCTTATGTACCACTTGCACCGGCCAACACAGGTGCAGGAGGTGGGTAAAACCTTGGATATTGCTCCACGGGCTGCCGTAGCACATAATATAAAATCACGGTTGTTAAAGGGTTTCGAAATAAGACCTGAAGATGATTTTTTAGATAGTAGGAAAACCATCTTATTTAATTCGGATGTGCATGTGGGACTAGCAGCACCTAAAAAGTCGATGACCGATTATTTTTATAAGAATACCGATGCCGATGAACTGCTTTTTATTCATCAAGGTACCGGTACGCTTAAAACGATGTTGGGAGAGATTCCCTTTGAATATGGTGACTATCTTTTAATTCCACGCGGAATGATTTATCAGATAGCATTCGACACCGACGATAATCGGTTATTGATTACCGAAAGCTACCATCCGATATATACTCCAAAACGATATCGAAATTGGTTCGGCCAACATTTGGAGCATTCTCCCTTTTGTGAGCGGGATTTTAAACTGCCACAAAATTTACAGACACATGATGAAAAGGGAACTTTTTTGATGAAAGTAAAAAAGCAAGGGCAGCTGCATCATCTAGAATATGCGACCCACCCCTTTGATGTCGTAGGCTGGGACGGATATAACTTTCCGTATGGTTTTTCAATACATAACTTTGAGCCTATCACGGGGCGCGTGCATCAACCACCCCCGGTACACCAAACCTTTGAAACCAGTGCTTTTGTGGTTTGCTCTTTTTGCCCACGAATGTATGACTACCACCCGCAAGCCATTCCGGCTCCCTATAATCATTCAAATATCGATTCGGATGAGGTCTTGTATTATGTGGATGGGGATTTTATGAGCCGAAAAGGAATAGATCAGGGGTATATTTCCCTACATCCCGCCGGTATTCCACACGGACCCCACCCTGGGACCTATGAAGCAAGTATCGGAAAATCAAAAACAGAGGAATTGGCCGTGATGATCGATACTTTTAAACCCTTGCAACTTACCCAGGCCGCTTTGGACATCGATGATGGTAAATACTATCAAAGTTGGTTGGAGTAAAAAAACCGTTCGTTACCTGTTTTTTAAGTCCGAAAGTACCTTTGTAAAGTTGTTATGGATTTGGGATGTTTTTATATCTTGATTAGTGAATTGATGTAGTTTGCCATGCGATATGGTACCTATTTGCATCGAGTTATCAGCGGCATACACCAAGGTCGAAGCCATATTCTTCATGGAGGTCGAAGCCAATAGGGGATGGGATAGATTAAATAGCGACGCGTTCAAAGGCGCACCGATCTGAAAGAAATTTTCACAAGAATCGCCCATCGCCTTTCTCCCAGAAATAGTGGCCATATGTAAAGCATAAAAACCACTGTCGCCCGCAGCAAAAAAGGTGAAGGTGTTTCTTTTATGGGTATGCAATCGTTGTCCATAATCTAATATACGGAGCTCCTCTAGGGGATTTAGACCAATATGGCTGTCCGTACCGATGCTCCATTTGCCTCCTGCCTCCTGAAATTTTCTAAGCGGAAAAAGACCGTCTCCCAAATTACCTTCGGTACTCGGGCATAGCACCACATGCGCTTTGCTTTTGGCAAGCCGAATGGTTTCATCGATAGTCATGTGGGTCGCATGCACCAAATGAAATCGATCGTTCAATCTAAGAGTGTCCAATAGCCACTCCACTGGTCGCTTGCCTAGATAGCCTATGGCATCGTCAATTTCTTTTAACTGTTCGGAAACATGGATATGAAAAGGCATGTCTTGTGGACCCGAATCCGCAATTCTAACAATGTCAGCCGGTTCTACCCCTCTTAATGAGTGAATACCAATACCAATATTCGCATGCTGATAGTCTTTGGTGGCCTTGACGCTAGCTTCCAGAAGTTTTAAATAATCATCGTTGGTAGCTGAAATGAATCTACGTTGTCGTGGGTTGGGAGCTTGGCCAAAACCTCCTTTTTGATAATAAATGGGGACTAACGTAATGCCGATTCCCGCAGTTTTTGCGGCCTCGACCAAACGGCTTCCCATTTCAGCCCTATTGCTATAAGGTTTCCCGTTCTTATCGTGATGAACATACTGAAATTCCACCACGTTGGTGTACCCATGGCGCAGCATTTCACTATAAAGCATGCTGGCAATTGCTTGCATTTGATCGGGGTCGATGCTGAGTGCCAATTGATACATGGCTTCGCGCCAACCCCAAAAGTCATCTTGCTTACCACTTTGCCGGTGTCTTTCTGCAATACCGGCCATGGCATATTGAAAAGCATGGGAATGCGCATTTTGAAAACCTGGGACTGCTGCCCCATCTATATGTTCGACAGCGCCGTTTTTTTTATCATATTCACTTACGTCCGTTATCTTACCATTGGCATCGACGGTAACGCTGGCATTTTCTAGCCATCCTTTGTTTTGTAACAAGGCTTTGAATACATACGTTTTCATACGAGTGAATTAACGGTGATTGCCAGATGCTCAAGAGTTGCTCTGAGTACTTTTTTTACCTCCTTCGCGCGCCTTTTGTTATACGTAATTTCATTATCGTCCATATAGAGGGTCTTATTCATTTCTAATTGAAGGCAATGCGTTCCCTCCGCCGGCTTTCCAAAATATCGGGTAATATGGCCTCCTTTAAACGGAGTGTTATGCTGCACATGATAGTTGCTAGAACTCAATTGCTCAAGGGCCGTAGTAATAATTTGGGAATGCGCCGTTTTCTCGTCATTGTTGCCCAATATCATATCGGGGAACGGATCTTCTTGAATAGTACTTACCCGATGCCGAATAGAATGCGCATCCCAGAGTACTACCTTTCCAAAAGTTGTTTTTCTTTCGTTTAATAGTTGTTCAAGGGCCTTGTAGTAGGGCCAATAAAAGGCATTGAGCCGTCTCGTTATTTCTTCCGAATCGGGCTTCTTTCCCTTTTTGTAAATATTATTTCCATAAAAATCGGTGGTCGGGGTGATAGATGTTATTAGCCGATCGTCATTGTAAAGCGGTACACTTTCAGGGTCGCGGTTAAGGTCGATTACCCAACGACTTAAATTGGCCTTGATCAAGGTGATACCCAATTCAGAGGCAAAATCATACAATTTATGAACATACCAATCTGTATCGTCAAGATGGCGCAGCTGCTGTTTCCTATACTGCCCTTTAAGTTCGGACGGGAATTTGGTGCCTGAGTGCGGCACACTGATAACAATGGGCACCGGGTCGGTTTTAGGAGGTATTATTTTAAATAATTGCATACATACTAAGCATTGATCAAATCAATCGAATAAATTTTCAAGCAGGTCGTCCGCTACCAAATTGGGCAGGGTTACTTTTAACTCTGGGGTACGTTCCATTTCCCGACGGATGGCGAATAGGGCTTCTTTGTTCCGCGCCCAACTTCTTCTGGAAATTCCATTGTTCACGTCGTAAAAGAGCATGTTTTTAAGTTTTTTAGAAGCTTCCTGAGATCCATCCAATACCATTCCGAAACCACCGTTCATTACCTCGCCCCAACCAACACCGCCGCCATTATGGATCGAGACCCAGGTGGCACCTCGAAAACTATCGCCGATAACGTTGTGAATAGCCATATCGGCGGTAAACTTACTACCATCATAAATATTGCTGGTTTCCCGAAAAGGAGAATCGGTGCCACTTACATCATGATGGTCCCTGCCTAAGACGATGGGAGCCGTAATTTTTCCGCTAGCGATCGCCTGGTTGAAGGCCTCGGCTATTTTGGCGCGCCCTTCCGCATCGGCATATAGGATTCTGGCTTGGGATCCTACTACCAGTTTGTTTTGTTCGGCCTCCTTGATCCAGGTACAATTATCTTGTAATTGCTGTTGAATTTCAAGAGGTGCATCGATTTTTATTTCTTCCATTATCTTCAATGCCAAGGCATCTGTAGTTCTAAGGTCTTCCGCCTTCCCTGAAGTACATACCCAGCGAAAGGGCCCAAACCCATAATCAAAACACATGGGGCCTAGAATATCTTGTACGTAAGAAGGGTATTTAAAATTTATTTGATTCTCGGCCATTACCGCGGCGCCCGCTCTGGAAGCTTCCAATAGGAATGCGTTGCCATAATCAAAGAAATAAGTGCCGCGGGCCGTATGCTTGTTCACTGCGGTCGCGTGTCTTTTTAACGATTCTTGAACCAAGGTTTTAAATGCCTCGGGGTTTTCGCTCATCAGTTCGTTCGCAGCTTCAAAAGACGAACCTACCGGATAGTATCCGCCGGCCCAGGGGTTGTGCAAAGAAGTTTGATCGGATCCAAGGTGTATGTATATTTCTGCCGCATAGTACCGTTCCCATACTTCTACAATATTTCCTATAAAGGCGAGGGAGACTGTTTCTTCATTGGCAATCGCCTTTTTTGTGCGGCTTACTAAGATATCCAAGTCATCGATCAGTTCGTCTACCCACCCTTGTTGGTGCCTTTTGGTGGCTGCCGCGGGGTTCACTTCGGCACAAACGGTAATACAGCCCGCAATATTTCCTGCCTTTGGTTGGGCCCCGCTCATACCTCCCAAACCAGCGGTCAAGAATACTTTTCCTTTGGGGGATTCGCCTTTGGGAAGTACCTTTCGAAAGGCGTTCATAACCGTAATGGCAGTACCGTGAACAATTCCTTGCGGACCAATATACATATACGATCCGGCGGTCATCTGCCCGTATTGGGTAACACCGAGGGCATTGTATTTCTCCCAATCGTCCGGTTGGGAATAGTTGGGGATCATCATGCCATTGGTCACCACCACTCGAGGGGCTTCCTTGGAAGAAGGGAATAGGCCCATGGGGTGTCCAGAATAGCTATGCAAGGTCTGCATGTCGGTCATCTGTGCCAAGTACTGCATGGTGAGCAGGTATTGGGCCCAGTTTTGAAAAACGGCCCCATTACCTCCATAGGTAATTAGCTCTTCCGGGTGTTGGGCCACGGCAGGATCCAAATTGTTCTGAATCATAAGCATGATAGCCGCTGCCTGAGTGGTATTGGCGGGGTACTCGCATATGGGGCGTGCATACATTTTGTACGCTGGTTTAAAGCGATGCATATAAATGCGGCCGAAAGTCCGAAGTTCTTCTGCGAATTCGCTTGCCAGTGTTTCATGCCATTGCTTGGGAAAATAGCGAAGTGCATTCCGAACAGCAAGCTTTTTTTCGTCTGCCGATAGTATATCTTTTCGTTTTGGGGCGTGATTTACATTGGTGGTATACATCCTCTTAGGGGGCAAGGTCGCTGGAATACCCTGTATTATTTGTGATTTGAAATCCATCTTGGTGTTGCTAATGGGAGTGTTTGTCAAAAGCCAATTCGCCGTTCTTCCATACCATGCACGGCTTGAAATTCCCTTGGCTGTATAAAATTTCTCGGTAATCATCTGAATGAAAAGCACAGAAATCGGCTAGAAGCCCTTGTTTTAATTTTCCTCTATCCGCTAGCTTCAGAGCTGCTGCGGCGCGAAACGTGATGCCTGCCAATACCTCGGCATTTGACAACTTTTCGAAGGCACCCAAAATCGCTGCCTGCGTCAATAAATCGCCCATGGGGGCAGATCCTGGGTTATGATCACTGGCAATGGCCAGGGCACCGCCGGCATCGAGTAATTTTCGGGCAGGTGTAAAATTGCAACCTAGCCCGAGAGAAGCTCCCGGAAGGGCCGTTGCGATGACATCGCTTTTTGCCAAGAGCGCTATTTCGGTATCGGTACTTGCTTCGAGATGATCGGCACTTATGGCACCAAATTGAACCGCCACTTCGCTTCCGCTTGTAGAAAACTGATCGGCATGTACAGTAATATCAAACCCCATTTCTTTGGCCTTCTGAAAATAAGGGGCAATGGCTTTTTTTGAAAAAGCACTTTCTTCTATAAAAGCATCTATTCGGTTTGTCAACTCCTCTTCTTGTAAAATGGGAAAGAGTTTTTCGGCCATTTCGCCTAGGTAGGCAGTGGCGCTTCCTTCGTAATCTTTCGGAAGCATATGCGCTGCAAGACAGGTGGGAATCAAATCTGCGGCAACCAATGAATCTGCTTCTTTAATGGCTCGTAACATTTTTAATTCTTCTTCTATAGATAGGCCGTACCCACTTTTTACTTCCAAGGTGGTTACCCCATTTTTTAGGTGCCGAGTGGCCAATTTTTTGGTGCGGCTTGTCAATGTTGCCTGCGTTGCTTTTCGTGTTTGGGTAACCGTATCCCAGATACCCCCGCCAGCTTTGGCGATTTCCAAATAGCTCTTGCCGGCGTTGCGCATGGCATAATCCTTGGCCCGGGATCCAGCGAAGCAAATGTGGGTATGGGCATCTACCAGACCGGGCAAACACACATGGTCGCCTTTTAGCACATGTACTTGAATGCCGCCGTGGGTGGCTCTTAAGGCTTCGAAAGAACCAATCGCATGTATGTTGCCGTTGTCAACAATGATTCCTGCATCCGGTAGTATAGGTAGGGCTTCATCTGCAATAGGGCCGTTAAGCGATAATCCCGTCATGGGCAGAAGCTGTTTAAAGGGGCCGATTAGTGTCATAAATCTTTTTTGTTTGCCCGATAGGGAGATGATTTAGTTTTTGTTTTGTAGTGATTCAAGATTTCCGCCTTCGCGGAAATGGACGTATTAGTGTATTAATATACCTCAAATTCGTCGGAGTGATTTGTTTTCAATGAAATATGTTCTTTTTCGCAAACAGTAGTTACCACCTTTAATATCGTCAGTTCTTTTATGAGGTCGATTCCTTTCTCGATGTCATCGGCAAAAATGCGGTCTTCTTCCGCAAAATGCACGTGTTTGCGAACCTCTTTATGCACTTCCTCCAAGAAAATTCCTGATTTAAGGGGTTTTCTAAACTCAAAGGCTTGCGCAGCGGTTAGCAGTTCAATAGCCAGAATTTTTTCTACATTCCCGATTACTTGCATGGCTTTTCGCCCGCTGATCGAGCCCATGCTTACATGGTCTTCTTGCCCTAAGGAAGTGGGAATGCTGTCTGCGCTTGCCGGGAAACAAAGGCCTTTGTTCTCACTTGCCAATGCTGCAGTTGTGTACTGTAGGATCATATAACCCGAATTGATGCCCGTAGCGTTCATCAGTAGTTTCGGAACGCCGGGACTATTTCCCTCCAAGGCCAAGTAAATTCGCCGGTCGGAGATATTTCCGATTTCCGAAATTGCCAAACAGGCATAATCCAAGGCCATTGCCAAGGGTTGTCCGTGAAAATTACCACCACTGATGGTGAGTTCGTCATTAATAATAACGGGGTTGTCGGTGACAGCGTTCAATTCGATTTCTAGCAGTTCTTTCAAATGTAACCAGGCATTTCTAGAGGCGCCATGCACCTGCGGAATGCATCGAAGGGAATAGGGGTCCTGTACCCGTTCGCAATCAATATGGTCTTCCATGATTTCGGAACCTTTCAATAATCGCTTTACACGTTTGGCGACGTGCACATTTCCTTTGAAGGGGCGCAAGGCATGCAACTCATTGTAAAAGGGTTTGACAGACCCTTGTAGGCCTTCGATCATCATAGCGCCTATAATATCGGCATGTTCAAGACAATGGTGCATTTTCTCTACCACCTTCACCGCATGGGCGGCAATAAATTGGGTACCATTGATGAGCGCCAACCCTTCTTTAGGGCCAAGGGCCAAGGGAGCAAGCCCTGTTTTCTGTAGTAACTCAGCTGTTTTGATGGTTTTTCCATCATATTGTACTTTTCCTTCCCCGATCAAGGGCAGAAACAGGTGGGAAAGTGGTGCAAGATCTCCAGAGGCCCCGACCGATCCTTGGCTTGGTACGATGGGGAGGGCGTCGTTTTCGATATGCCACAGGATGCGATCCAAGGTGGCTTCGGCAATGCCAGAGTAGCCTTTGGCCAGTGCGTGTAGTTTAAGGATCAACATTAACTTTGAAATTTGAGTGTCGATGGGCGCGCCTACCCCCACACTGTGGCTTTTCAAAATGTTGGTCTGCAATACGCGCGTCTTGGAAGCAGAGATTTTAGTGGTGCACAAAGGACCAAAACCGGTATTGATGCCATATACAGGATGACCTTTTTCAACGATGTTTTGTACCACTTCCCAACTTGCGACCACTTTTTTACGAGTGTCTACGGTTAAGGCCATCTTGGTTTTTCCTTGGCTTATTGATAAGGCAGTACCGGCGGTGAGCCAATCTTCGCCGAAGTGAAAGGTAGTGGAAACAGCTGCCATAGGATAGATTTTAGAACCATAAAATTATTGATTAGTTTTGATACTTACCAATATCAATTTTATCAATAATCAATAACTATGGGTTATCAACTTGAATTACGTCATTTTAGATATTTTTTAGCGGTAGCGGAAGAATTACATTACCGAAAGGCGGCCGAGAAACTATTCATTTCCCAACCGGGTTTGAGTCGACAGATCAAGCAGATGGAGGAGCTATTGGGAGTGCAACTTTTTGAACGTACCAAGAAGAGCGTATTGCTCACCGCAGCCGGGAGTTATTTAAAAGGCGAAATGGAGTTTTTATTCAATCACCTGGCATTGGTTCAGAAACAACTAAAGCTTATCGGGGATGGGGCCTCGGGTGAGATACGAATCGGTTTTTTGGGTTCCGCTATTCAAAATGTGGTACCACAGTTATTGCTACAACTCAGTAAGAGTCATCCCGATGTGAAGACCAGTTTGGAAGAATTGAATAACAATGCCCAGGTAAATTCGGTGTTGAAAGACACCTTGGATATTGGTTTTGTACGCTTGGAACGGGTGCCAAAAAACTTGCTGATTCACCCGGTCTATGAAGACACCTTTTCGCTTGTTCTTCCAACATCCCATGAGTTGAATGAGGCCAACTTTGAAGGTGTTCAGGTACTGGCCGAGGAAGATTTTATTCTTTTTGCCCAAGATTATAGTCCGTTGTACTTTTCTACCGTAATGAGCATTTGTGAAGATGCGGGCTTTACCCCCAAAGTATCGCACAAGTCGGTACATGCCCAAACGATCTTTAAATTGGTAGAGAACCATTTGGGAATCGCAATTGTTCCTACGGCCCTGCAGTATGGTTTTAAAATGGATGTGAAGTTCATAGAACTACAAAAAATACCGCAACGCGCCACCCTTTCGGTAATTTGGAAAGAGGACAATCGAAACCCGGCGTTGGCCCCCTGTATGGATCTACTTTTGGGGAAACAAACTAACGGGTAAAATTGTAGTTTTGAATCGTATTTAAATAAGTATCCTATGATTTTTAATTTAATAAAGAACCGACGTTCGGTTTTTCCGGCGCAGTACAACGACAAGGCCATTGCGAAAAGTGATATTGAAAAGATTTTGGAAGCTGCTAATTGGGCTCCGACCCATAAAAGAACTGAACCTTGGCGTTTCAAGGTGTTGCAAGGGGATTCCCAAGAGCGACTTGGTCAGTTCTTATCGAATAAGTATCAGGAAGTTGAGGAGCGTCCAAAGCAGATCAAGATTCGAAAATTGCTCGAAAACCCAGTGAAAGCGGGAGCGGTCATCGCGATTTGTATGCAGCGTGACCCAATGGAAAGCCTACCAGAATGGGAAGAGATAGCCGCAGTGTCGATGGCAGTTCAAAACATGTGGCTATGTTGCACTCAAATGGGAATAGGGGCGTATTGGAGCTCTCCCGGACTTATAAAGTACATGGACGAGTTTTTTGAATTTAACAAAGGCGAACGTTGTTTGGGCTTCTTTTATATGGGATACTTCGACGGCGACCTTCCTGAAGTTCAAAGGGGCGGGATCGCACACAAGGTCGCTTGGCTCGATTAGTGAATTAGCCTAATTGAAATAAGGGAATAGGGCGGCCTTGTATTCCCAGGCGGTCGATAGAAAGAGACCCATAAAGATAATGGCGACCACGAATTTCATAAAAGTACCGGTCAGGAAGCCTAAAAAAGAACCAAAGGCCGCTTTCAAAGCTGTTTTGTTGTCCGCTTTGTTAGAAAGTTCCCCTACCAAGGCCCCTACAAAAGGGCCTATAATGATTCCCCCCGGGATAGGGGCTATCAGGCCTACGATAAGCCCAATGGTGGTGCCAATGACACCAGCTCTTGTACCACCGAATTTTTTGGTGCCGATGGCGGGAATGATGTAATCGAGCGCGAAAACGATCAATGCAACCCCTGCGGTGATACCTAAAAACCACCAGTCATCGGGGACCGATTTGGTGAGGTATAACATCAAAAGTCCTAACCAACTGATGGGTGGGCCCGGAAGCACCGGTAAAAAACTACCCACTAGACCAACTATCATAAAGAGAAATCCAAAAAGAAATAAAGCAATATCCATTTAAAAACATATTTCTGATTTGACGAAGGTAGCAATGATTTGTTACAGTTTTGGGATTGCAATCGTTTAATAACTGTCATATCAAATACCCAAAACGTGGTGATAAATATCCATATTTTAAAGGGATTCGTGGGCGCATTTAAAACTATTAAACTAAAAAATTAGTTTAAACTAATTTTTTAGTTATATTTGCATCCTACCAACTAAGTATTTCGGTAAAATACTTTTTTAACGAAATACAAGTCAGCGCAAGTAAGGGACACTAAAAATAACAGATGAAACAATTAACGAAGGCCGAAGAGGAAGTAATGCAAGTATTATGGCAACTACAACAATGCAATGTGGCCGCTATCATTGAGGAGTTACCCGAGCCAAAACCCGCCTATAATACGGTATCTACCATTGTGCGAATCTTAGAAAGCAAGGGCTTCGTAGGGCATGAAAAAGAAGGAAAAGGGCATGTGTACCATCCCTTGGTTCAGAAAGGCGATTACAGCAACCAATCGATCAATAAGTTGGTCGATGGTTATTTTCAAGGGTCTTTTAAAAGCATGGTCTCTTTCTTTATGAAGAAGAACGACCTAAGCCTCTCCGAGTTGGAAGCGATTATGAAAGAAATCAAAAAAGACGACCAATGATACAGTATATTTTAGAATGCATCAGCTTTCAATTGGTATTCCTGATCATTTATGATCTCTGGTTAAAGAAAGAAACCTTCTTTCAATGGAACCGGGCCTACCTAATCGGCACTTATTTATTGTCTTTGATAGTGCCATGGATAAAGATCGAAGCGCTCAAGGTCACCGTACCGGAAGAATACTATGCTTTTCCGTCATTTTTCATATCCTCGGATCAGCTTTCTTTGGAAACGGCCACCACCGGAAACCCTGTTTTTGAGCTTTCTTGGCAAGAGGGGCTATATCTGGGGGGCGTTTTTTTAGCGACCTTGTTTTTTGGCTATAAACTGCTTCAAATCTATCGACTTCGAAGCAAGGGTGAAGTCCATTTCTTTCAAGATTTTACGAGGGTAGTGATAAAGAATAGCAATATGGCCTTCTCGTTCTTTAAATCGATCTTTTTGGGAGATCAAGTATTGGAACAGGAACATGAAAGTGTCATACAACACGAACTGGTGCATATTCGGCAGCGTCATTCGCTCGATCTCTTGTTTTTCGAAACGATGCGCATTATTGGCTGGTTCAATCCGCTGGTATATGTCTATCAAAGCCGCATTTCCGAACTACACGAGTATATCGCTGATGACAAGGTAGCCAAGACCCATAAAAAGGAACAGTACCAATTATTGTTGTCACAGGTATTTCAAACACAACATATATCCTTTATCAATCAATTTTTTAAATCATCATTAATTAAAAAACGAATCGTCATGTTAACAAAAGCAAAGTCAAAAAAAGTATTCAGATTAAAGTACATATTATTGGTCCCGGTATTGGCGGCCATGTTAGTCTATTCTTCTTGTCAGCGAGAGTCCGATCTGCTGGCAGCAGCGAATGTGATTGTGGTCGGAGATGTGGAAAATTTGACCGAAAAAGAGGAAAAGACAGTTTATAGTAAGTTACAAGTTCTTTCGGAGAGCGCTATGGAATGGGAATTGTTGGTCAAAGATGAAGCGGCAAGCATGAAGTTTATTCCCTCTGCCGATGGTTCAGGAATATCTGGGCCAGACGGAACCCTGATCAGTGCCAAAATGGAAATGGATAATACATCGATAGATCCTGAAGCACTTTATCAAATCTTGCATCATAAAAGAAAGAAGCTTTTGGAAACGGAGGATGCAGATAGCCCTGTGGTCAAAAGTATTGACGAGCAACTGGCGGCCCTAAAAGAGCAAATTTTAAGTAAAAATCCAGACAGGGTAGCCTTCGGTTGGGTAGAAAATGTACCCGTTTTCCCCGGCTGCGAAAATGCAACCGATAAACGAGCATGCTTTCAAAAGTCGATGCAAGGGCATATTATGAAAAACTTTAGATATCCAATTGAAGCACAAGAAAAAGGCATTCAAGGCAGGGTAAGCGCTATGTTCGTTATTCAAAAGGATGGTACCATCGATAATATTAAAATGAGAGGCCCAGACGCATTTTTGGAAAAGGAAACAGCCCGTATTATCGGATTGCTTCCGAAAATGAAGCCAGGGAAACACAAGGGTACCGCAGTGCGAGTGCCTTTTTCGATACCCATAACTTTTAAATTACATTAGCTATCAAAAAAACTTTGCTACAAATAGTATTGCTGGGCACAGTATGTATACATGCGCAATCGGTAAAGACCTACAATCTCTACGCCACTGCCGATAGCCTCTATGCACTGGGAAACTATACCCCGGCCATTAATTGGTATGCCCAAGTAGGTTCCCAAAAAGCCCAACTGCAAATAGCAAGGGCCTACAATGCGATCGGGAATTATCAAAAGGCCATTGCACAATATGAAAATGTGGTCGCTGCCGATCATAACCTACAAATTGCCCGTTTTGAATTGGGAAAGCTGTATTTAAAAACACGCGATTTTAATCAGGGTAGAAAGCTCTTTACCGCACTCACTGCGGAGGACTCCTGCAACCCAGAGTATTGGTATTATCAAGGGGAAACCTTCCGAGAACTAGGGCAGAAGTCGAGCAGCTTGGTTAGCTATAAAAAGGCCATTACCATCGATAGTACGCATTTGCGAAGCTTGTTTCGTCTAGGAAAACATTTTATCGTGCAGCAAGAGCGGGATCCTGCCCTGCTCTATGTTGACCAAGGCCTCCGTTTTTATGAGGGTGATGTGTCATTGATCAATCTTAAGGCATTGATATTGTATAACGATGCACAGTTCGAGAAGGCAATTCCCTGGTTCGAAAAGGTATTGGAGCTGCAAGGCCCCAAAGAGTACGTCTATACCAAATTAGCCTATTGCTATTACAAAAATTGGGAATTCGAAAAGGCGAAGTCCGCCTACAAAACCCTTCTTGAAATGGATAAGACCAATGCCGATGCCTACTTTGGTCTGGGAACGGTGTATCAGCGAAACGAACAAATAGACAGTGCCGAAATTGCCTTTAAAAAGGCAATCGCTTTACAAGATCCTATTCTAGTACGAGAGTACCATGCGCTTGCGAACTTGGCAAGAAGTAAAAACGATCTAAAACTAGCGTTAGACTACTATCAAAAAGCCTTTCAGGAAGACACCAGCAGTCCCTACGGTTACTACCAAATCTGTACCGTGGCCGATCAATATTACAAAGACCCGAAGTTGCGTCTGGAATTTTATGAAAACTATCTAGCGAAATTCGGAAAAGACAATTCCTATTATGCTCGAACGGCGGTGCGGCGCATTCGTGAATTGAAAGAGGAATTGCATTTCCTAGCATCGGAATAGGCACTTTCGAATAACATAAAGAAGCGGTACCAGACTCCCACATGTCCTTAAAATATCGTACTTTTCGCCATGAATGCTTGTGCGATGAAGTACTTTTTATCATACTGTTTATTAGTATTGTTCGCGTCTTGTGAGTTGTTTGTCTCCAAGGAGAAAAAGACGCAGGAATTGGTCAATAAAGAAATGCTCGAAATCGATTGGAACGATATTGATAGCTATCCCCTGTTTGAAAACTGCGATGAGACCCTTACCAAAATGGTGCAACGGGAATGTTTTGAGCAAGAAGTGCTTACACATTGCGCCAAAAACTTGAAGGATGTTGAATTTACGCTCCTTTCTGGGGCCGATTCTATTATTCAAGTGGATTTTTTGGTAGATCAGGAGGGGCGCATTTCAATTTTAGAGATACAAAAAGACCCCGCCATCGATACCCAAATGCCTAATTTTGATCAGCTGATCGAGCAAAGCCTTCAAAAAATGCCGTCCTTGGCGCCTGCTTTAAAAAGAGGCATTCCGGTGAAGGCAAAGTTTCGCATTCCCATTCTATTGAATACCGGAGGGTGAAGCTTGAACAGTGAACAGTGGTCAGTAGGTAGTTTTGAATTTGACGTTTGTGTTTGAATTTATTCCCTTTAAGCACCGAGCACCGAGCACCGAGCACCGAGCACTAGTGGTTTGGTCTTGAATTTGAGTTTGACATTTGAGTATGTATTTTCTAAATCTGATATCTAAATAGCTAAAAATTGGCGAACGAAAAAATCATATTGGGGATAGACCCTGGAACAACGATCATGGGCTTTGGTTTGATCAAAGTAGTGAATAAGAAGATGGAGTTTTTGCAGATGAACGAGTTGTTGCTGAAAAAGTACAACGACCCATATACAAAGTTGAAGCTGATTTTTGAACGAACCATTGAATTGATCGATACCTACCATCCCGATGAGATCGCCATTGAAGCACCGTTTTTTGGTAAAAACGTACAGTCGATGTTGAAATTGGGGCGTGCCCAAGGGGTTGCCATGGCAGCAGGGCTCTCAAGACAAATTCCCATTACGGAATACCTGCCAAAAAAAATAAAAATGGCGATCACCGGAAACGGAAATGCAAGCAAGGAACAGGTAGCAAGGATGTTGCAAAGCGTATTGGGGCTTAAGACACTTCCAAAAAACTTGGACAGCACCGATGGTCTGGCTGCTGCCGTCTGCCACTTCTACAATGCCGGTCGAATAGAGGTCGGTACAGGCTATTCTGGCTGGGAGGCGTTTGTGAAACAGAATCCTAAAAAGGTCAATTAGCAATTGGCAATAATCAATAAACAATTGGTTCTATGAGCAAAAAGTCAAACCCGCTAGCTGACAAATCGTATGCTTTTGCCTTAGAGATTGTTAAGCTTTACAAAACAATTACTATGGATCAAAAAGAATATGTTTTATCAAAGCAGTTACTAAGATCTGGGACATCCATCGGAGCAAATATTTCAGAAGCCAATGGAGCGATTTCGCAGGTAGATTTTTCTGCGAAAACCTCTATTGCTTACAAAGAAAGTTTGGAGACGAAGTATTGGCTTAATTTGTTGAAAGACGCTGACTATCTAGATGAGGAAAAGGCCAGGCACCTAATTCAGGGCGCCGATGAGCTTTCTCGCATAATGTTTTCTATCCTGAAGGCTACTCGTTTAAAAAAGAATTAAATAAAACACCTTGTATTTTGTTAATTGTTAATTGTTCATTGTCCATTGCACAAACCGCGAAGAAATGAGCGGTTTGTACATCCATATACCATTTTGCAAACAGGCCTGTCACTACTGTGATTTTCACTTTTCTACTGCCATGGGTAAGAAAGAGGCGATGATTGCCGCCCTGTGCAAGGAGCTTGAACTTAGAAAAAACGAGTTTAAGGAAGAAATTGTGGAAACG
>CALLVX010000109.1 GCA_938010765.1 uncultured Flavobacteriaceae bacterium
ACCAAGGACGAGAACTGGCAAACGGGACAAACAAACGAGAACGACCATACCATTGAAGAGTTTACCAACAAGAACGGGCAGGTGGTACTCAAACGCACCTACAACGGTCCGCCCCACGACACCTACTATGTGTATGACGACTTCGGGAACCTTAGCTATGTACTGAGCCCCAAAATGAATGGTAGCACCGCCAATATGGACGAGCTGGGCTACCAATACCGCTACGACCTGCGCAACCGTTTGATCGAAAAGAAAATACCCGGTAAGGGCTGGGAATACATCGTTTATAACAAATTAGACCAACCGATCATGACCAAGGATGCCCAGAACCCTTGGCAGTTCACCAAATACGATGCCTTTGGGCGGGTAGTACTTACAGGCTCTGCAAACGGGGGTACCCGCGCGCAGGAGCAGGCCAATGCTGACAGCTATACGGGCAACGATTGGGTCAAAAATGGCACTAGTACCGCCGACGGAAAATCCTTGGGCTACAATGGTGACGGGTACCCAAGCCCTTCGAATTACATAGACCTGTATACCGTTAATTATTATGACAATTACAACAACCTCGAAGGGCTTTCGGTGCCGACGGGCGGCGTTCTTGGACAAACAATTGCCGACAACGTACAGGGGCTGCCCACGGTGAGCGCGGTACGCGTATTGGGGCTCAACGAATGGATCACCACCTTAACGGCATATGACCAAAAGGGAAGGGCCATCTATACCAAGAGTGAGAATAGCTACCTGAACACCGAGGATATTGTAGAGACCGAACTCGATTTTGTGGGAAAACCCTTGAAAGTAAAGACCACCCACGGCCGGGGCACCAATGCCCCTATCGTAACGGTCGATATTATGGACTATGACCACCAAGGGCGCCTCAAACGCCAGTTACAAGAACTGGGCGGTAACACCGAACTGATCGCCCTGAACCAGTACGATGGCATTGGGCAGTTGGTAGAAAAGAAAGTGGGGAACACCACAGAGGACCCGTTACAGGTAGTAAGCTATGGCTATGGCATTCGTGGGTGGCTCAAAGGAATCAATGATGTGGATGACACCGGTGCCGATAAATTGTTTACCTTTGGCATTGCCTATAACGAAGGGCCCAATGCCCTGTACAACGGGAACATCTCCCGAACACGGTGGCGCAGTGCCAATACCGACAGTTCTTTGAAATCCTATGAATATTCCTATGATGCGCTCAACCGTATCATAAGCGCTACGGACAATACGGGGAATTATAACCTGTCCAACCTTTCGTATGACAGGAATGGCAATATCACAACCTTGCGCAGGGTCGGTCATACCAACTCCGCAGCGACCACTTTCGGCTTAATGGACGACCTATCCTATGCCTACGATGGCAACCAGTTGCTACGGGTAAAGGATGTTGCCAATAATGATTATGGCTTCAGGGAAGCTGTAGACCTTGCTACCGAATATACCTACGACCAAAACGGCAACATGATATTCGACCTCAATAAGGGAATTACGGGCATCGAATATAACTATCTGAGCTTGCCCGATAAGATTACTTTCAACGGTGTCAACAATGGGAATATCCAGAACATCTATGACGCCGATGGCAATAGGTTAAGAAAGATAACCAGTAATGGAACAACCACCGATTATGCCGATGGAGGATATATCTATGAGAATGGAGAACTTCAGTTCTTTCCTCACCCCGAAGGTTATGTAACTCCGAATACATCGGGAGGCTTTGACTATGTTTATAACTATGTTGACCACTTAGGTTCGGTAAGGCTCAGTTATACAGATGCTGATGGCAATGGCTCTATTGACCCCGCGAACGAGATAATAGAGGAAAACAACTACTATCCCTTTGGATTGTCCCATAAGGGGTATAACAACAACATATCGCCGCTTGGGAATTCCGTTGCGAAGCGATTTAAGTTTGGGGGTAAAGAGCTTGAGGAGAGTTTTGACCTTAACACTTATGATTTTGGTGCTCGGAACTATATGCCAGATATTGGACGTTGGGGAGTTATCGATGCCTTGGCCGATCAACCCGAACAAATAGATAAGTCACCGTATGCTTATGCATGGAACAATCCCGCTTATTATACCGACCCTGATGGGAATTGCCCTATTTGTGTAGTTGTTTTGTTATTATTAGCAGCTGAACCGGTTATGGCACCAACAGGAAACCCTTCTGACGGGAAAGCATTTGGAAGCGCAAAAGACATGCAGGCGAATATTATTTTTGCAGCAGCTGGTGGGGCGGGGACTAATTCGGCAAGAGGTTTTGTTAAAGAGGTAGTTAAAGATGGGATTGCTGAATCTGCGGGTGTTCCTTTGATAAATCCTAAAATCGCAAAAGATTTAAAAAACCTTAATATTAATCAAAAGGCCAAACAGCTTGAGACAAATAAAAAAGTAGGTAAAGCAGGTGAGGCAAATGTTAAGAAGCAATTGGAAGGGGAGTTGAAAGAAGGGGAAGAACTTTTGGAGCAAGCAACGTTTAAGACAACAGTAGATGGAAACACAACAAGGTCGCGTCCTGATTTTACTATAGTTGGGAAAGATGGTAACCTCAAGAAAACTGTTGATGCAAAAACTGGTGATGCTACACTTTCTAAAAATCAAAAAATCCTGAAGGAAAACGGAGGGGAGCTTGTTGGCAAAAAATTTCCTAAACACACAGGGAAGAAAACCAAATCAAATACCTTAGAAGAAAGAAAAGGAGACAATTAAACATAATGAGCTATAAAGAAGAACTTTTAAAAAAACTTGAACCCTTTTTCATAGAGAAAGGGTTCAAGCTTATCAAATCAAGAGATTTAATAGAGAAAAAATCCAAAGATTTTAAATTCCAAGTACATTTTTTGTTCCATTACCGATCGATTGAAACAGCAATTGAAGTGGCGTTGTCAATAGAACATGTACCTACTGAACGAATTTATAGAAAGGCTACAGGTTTTTCTTCTTTCGGCACTATTGGAAATGAAATAGGCAAACTAATTACTAATGATGATGGGAAAATTAAAAGTCATCACTCATTTGATATTATAGTTGATAATCAGAATGATTTTGATTATGCTATAGAGAAGATAACCTTTATTATTGATGAAATCGCTGGAGATTACTTTAGGGATTATGGTAACTTATATATAATAGATAAAGTCTTGAACGATAATCCCAAGGTCATATCAGTACACCGTAATGATCAATATTACAGGTTTCCTCTTGGGCTTATTGTTGCTAAATTGAGTAATAGAGATAATTATTACGAATTAGAAAAAATATATGACGAGCTAATAAACGATATGTCTGAGATGTATATAGAAAGATATAATCAAGTGAAAAAACATTTAAATTCTATATGAGAAATTATTTGGCAGTACTTTTTGTATGGTTTACAATAACGATATCAGGTCAAACCAACTTTGAGGGCATTATTAAATATGATTTAGCATTCCATGACAAAACTGGTAAAATGGATGACGACCAAGCAAAGCAATTTATGGGTAGTGAACAAACCTACTATATCAAGGGAAATAAATACAAATCTTCAATGAATGGGATGCTAAAAGTAACCCAATATTATACAGGTAGAGATACGTTATACAATCAAATGTTAGGTGTAAATAGTCTTATGTTCATTGATGCCAAACAAAAAAATGAAGAAGTACTGTCTATCGACATCAAGAAAAATCAGTTAAATGTAGCTGGCTATACCTGCGACTTATTAGAGATAAAAACCAACAAAGGTACTATGCAGTATTATTACAACGAGTCTATTAAGGTTACCCCAGAAGATTACAAAAACCATAAATATGGTTTGTGGTTTTACTGTCTTGAAAAAACAGGTGGCGCATTACCGCTAAAAATGGTTACTGATGTTACGAGCCTGAAACTATCTATTGAAGCCAAGTCCGTAGAAATCAAAAACCTTGATAATTCTATCTTTGAAATACCAAAAAATTTACCGCTAGTAGAAAGCCCAAAATTATAAAGAACCACGACAAAAGTTGTGGTTTTTTTATGCGTAAGCCTTTTTGGCTTTGAAGTCTCTTATGTAGGCATCGATGATTTTAAAGAGGGCTTCCCTATCATCACCGTCCATGGCAATGATGGCTTCGATACGTTTGGTAATATCCCTATCAAAAAGAATCGTATCACTATCACCGACCAAATAATCCAAGGTGACATTTAGGGCGTTGGCCAACCTACGCGCCGTCTCAATGGAGGGCTTCATCTCGTTACGTTCGTACTTGCCCACAATGTCGCCCGATACATCGGCGAGTTTGCCCAGCTCGTTCTGGGACAATTTTTTTTGCTTGCGTACCAATGTTATCCTATCTCCAAAGTCCATTATAGTTCAGTTTTACTATGCGTATGAGTGATATTATACAAAGTTAGGCGAACAAAACATCAGAAACAAATAGTATAGTTCTTGTTATAATCTGAATAATTATATAGTTTTGTGAAGAATTATTCAGATAAATAAACTTATGAACAAACTGGATAGCACCAACCCGAACAACTACCAATACAGGACACAGTACCTGAAAATCCATATCCTCGGCGGGCTGAAAACCAATAAACTCGAAACTTTAAGAATAACGCTTAGCATTCAGAAGCCGAAAAGCCATAACATCATCAGGCACAGCATCGACCTGTATAACGATAACCAAGTCGAGAGACTGGTCAGAAAAGTAGCGGAGCGTTTGGAGATCGGTACGACCATCGTCAGGCGTACCCTGCAAGAACTCACCAGGGAACTCGAGAACCACCGTTTTTTATTGCTCGAACAGCAGCAAGTTGCAGCACCCA
>CALLVX010000110.1 GCA_938010765.1 uncultured Flavobacteriaceae bacterium
GATGCATTCGCCTCGTACTTTATCTGGTCGTTTAACAAGGCTTCTATTGATTTGTTCATCTCTTTCGTTTTTTCCAAAGTTAGGGAGGTTTTAGATTTATTCAAATAGTAGGAGTGCTATTCAGAAGTATTCAAAATTAAAACGTCTATTTTCTTCTTTTGCAAAATGTAAATGTTTCGGATCACCTTTCATTTGATGCCGCTACTAGGAACGACCTTAGGTATTTGGACGCAACTTGTGCTCACCGAGAGTTGCCTCCATATCCAACATAAACTGTGTGCCTTTGATCAAGTCGGCCAATAGTTCCAAAATGGCATCGTCTACCTTTAAACAAATGTCGATCAAAGGGTTGGTACACCAGATCTTATTACATCTGTCACCGCCACAATCGTTGCATTGACAGGGCTCATGAGACCTATGGACAATACCCAACAAGTGATCCAAATCACTTCGTGACATGAATAGCCCTACGGTATCGACAATAAGTTGCATTTCGCAACTGGGGTTTACACTATTCAACACCTTGTAGGTAGCACCGTACTCATTTTTATAGATCAGTTCCATATATCGTATACTTCTATTGGTATTTAAAAACCGGACACCATGAGACGGCATCCGGCCCTCAACAAACTCAAATTGCACTTTCTTCCAATTGACTAAAGCCTTTAAACTCTATTCCAAGGATGTTTCCCCTTCATTAGGATTGTATAGATAGTTGAAAGTATAGTAGCGAGATTCCGAGGTATTATCCGGTTGGGACGGGGCATCTCTATAGTAACTCAGCACTTCAACCTTAGCATACTTACTATCATGGGTTTTTATCACCAATACCTTTCCCGGAATCGGACTCACTACGTTGACCATCGGATTATAGTTGTACCAGCCATTATCGCTGCCCGTGGCAATTGCAAAAGAACCATCGGCATCTTGGGCAAAGGGCAGGCCCGCTGCATCGGTTATACTCGCAAAAACTCCAGATGCAACCGCGGCACTACCTTCGCCATTTCGTACAGGTTCATCATTTGTTCCGGTTACCACTCCCCCATTTACGGCAATGGTCGTACCCCGAAAAGCAATGTCCCATTCCGTTTCACTCGTAGTCACTTCCCCGGTCGAAAAGCTGAACTTGGTAAAGGGGCCGCCTATTTCTCCCTGACCAAAACCACCGGTCTGTGGTGCAGGAATGTTACTGGCCGTTTTACTTTCAACGGGGGCTAAAGTGGGTCCGTTATCATCATTGCTGCAGGCAACAAAAAGGAATGAAACAAAGCATAGGGTAAAAAATTTGGATGTCATTTTCATCAGAATTATTTTATGTTATTTTAATTAAGTTAGTTGTAATTCGCCCATAAGCATCTTATTGGGCGGTTAAATTTGTTAGGGCTCATTTCATAAGAATTGTTTTTAAAATTGAATACTGATTTTGGTATATAGTTGTATCCCGGCCAAACCGGGAATGTTCTCTTCATCCCTGTAATTGAACAAGTTATTAGCGCCTACTTGTACTACATAATTGCTCGCGAAGGTTTTATTCAGTGCGAGGTTCGCAAGTGCAAAGCCGTCTACAAAAGTGGTATCGTAGGTGTCGATGATATCATTTCCGTTTCCATCGAACAACCCATATTTGCTACGGTAGTTGATCCGCAGGTTGGCGTTGAAGTCCCATTTGGGAACTTCATAAAATAGTTTAAGGTTGGCGGTGTGCCTGGAACGGTTCACGAGACCGAAGTAATCGGAATTGTCTAGAACAACCGTTTGCAAGGTTTGGGGGTCCCTGGCAAATATCTCGCCCCGTTCCAAAGCCACCTTTTTATCTTTGTCCTTGGCATATAGTAATTGATACCCTCCGGAAACAAGTACATTTTCATTTAAGCGATATCGTGCGTCCAACTCAATACCGGTGGTATAAATACGGGCAAAATTGGTGTAGCTAAACACATTTTGACCGTTGGCCTTTCGCGCAATGGCCCGGGTATCGATCAGGTTTTGAAAGTCGTTTCGAAAATAATTCAGGTGTAACTTTACGTTTCCCAAAGTGTACGCCGCACCCAAATTATACCCTACCGAACTTTCTGCCTCCAAAGGTTCCTCTAGATCTGCCAAATCAAAAAGTATATCGGTGAGTTGGCCCTGCGCCTCTAATTCTCGTATTTTCTCCGGTGCTACATTGTATCCCAATACCGTATAACCCACTGCCGAATTGGTAAAGTCGAAATACAACTGTCTAAAATCGGGCGCCTTAAAACCATAGCCAACGGATCCCTTAAGGGAAAGGTTTTCGCTCAACGCATAATTGACCGATCCTTTGGGACTCAATTGGGATTGGTACTCACTATGGTTATCAAAACGGGCTCCGAGGATGACATTCACCTTTTGAAACGGATAGAAATCGTATTGGGCATAGAGGTATTGGGAATCAAACGAGACCGCATCATCAAAAAAAGTACGATCCAAGTTTTCCCGATTGTAACCGAGTCCGAACGTAATAGCATTGTTGTCCTTTATATTATAGGTCACCCGTAATTCGGGGCGCAGTAATTTTTGGTCATAATCGCTCTCACTAAAGGAGCTATTGGTAGCAGTATTCACCAATTCTTCGGTGGCCTTGTAGTTCGTATAATAGAACTCATACTGCAATTGCCAATTGGCACCCATTTTGCTGTCCATACGCAAATGCACATTCCCCTCATTGATGACTCCTTCCCCTTCAATGAGGGCATCATTGACCGCGAAGGCCACTTCCTGTTCCTGTGTATAATACCTCCCGGACGCAAATAGCGATAGTTTATTGGAAAAGTCATAATTGATTTGCCCGTTGATCGTATAATTATGAAAGGGGGCTACCGTTTGGCCATCCACTTCTGGTCGTAGATCGTATCCGTCGCTGTAAAGTGCATTCGCAAAAAAGGAATACCCGAGTTTACCACGTTTTTGTTTTAGGTTCATATTGGCATCGTGCGTATTAAAGGAAGCAAAACGATAGGATACATCGCCTCTTAACTGCTTGTCTTTTGGAGTTTCCGTGATGATGTTCACCACGCCGCCCAAGGCTTCAGAGCCGTATAAGCTAGAAGATGGTCCCTTTATGATCTCTACCTGTTTGATGTTTCCTACCGCCAAGCGACTTAGATCAAAATTACCGGCCGATCTGCCTACCAAGGGCACCCCATCTATCAATATCATCACATAGTCGGCTGCCACACCCTGAATTTGAATTCCGTTAAAACCACTTTGGTCGGCAACCGTAATAATACCCGTTTGCTCGTTCAAAATCTCGTCTAACCGAATCACGCCCGTTTTTTGTAGTTGCTGTTTGGAGACAAGGGTTACCGGCAAGGGTACAGATGAAAGTTGCCGCACAGTCCGGGTAGCCGTCACTACCACCTCTTCTAATTCTTGTGAAAGAATAGAACCTGTTTCAACAGTAGGTTGCTGCCCAAAAACGGTACAACCAAAAAGCCCAATGCAGAAAAGCCTTACTATGTTGTTTAGATTCATTCTTAATAATTTTTGACAAATATATATGTTATTTTTAATTGATCTAAATAAAAATACTATTTTTGATCAATATATTTTTACAAGAACTTTTAACCTATTAGAAATGAGAACTTTTATTTTTTCCGGTATCCTACTTTGCTTACTACATACGAGCGTTCTATCACAAGAAGCAAAAATTGCTACCGACAAAGAAGCCATTAAGAAAATGTGCGGATGTTTTGAAGTGACTTTTAATTTTGCCGAAACCTTTCATTTTTCGAATGATTCCTTGTACCGTCCTTCCAAACAGAAAACCTCTAAAGGTCTTGAATGGGCACAATTGGTAGCCGACGAGGAAGGGAAAGTATCCATTCAGCACTTATTACAGGTAGGCAATCCTTCAGAGCCGCACATCGTAAAACATTGGCGACAAGATTGGTTGTACGAGAACACCGATTTTTATATGTACAATGCCGACAATAATTGGCGATACGAGCAGAAACCGGCAGGCGAAGTACAGGGGCAATGGACCCAAAAAGTGTATCAAGTAGATGACAGTCCACGGTATGAGGGCAGCGCCACCTGGGTACATGTAGATGGAAAGAGCTATTGGGAAAATACGACCGATGCTCCCCTGTCACGTAGAGAGTATACCACACGTAGCGACTATAATCTTACCCAACGTGGCAACCGCCATGAGATAACCGATTTTGGTTGGGTGCATGATCAAGACAATGCGAAGATTATTCGAAAAGAAGGCATGGAAGATACGGTACTCGCCTATGAAAAAGGATACAATTCGTACAAACGTGTTTCGAATAGCCGTTGCCAAGCCGCTGCCGATTGGTGGGTAAAACACACCGATAAATGGACGAGCGTTCGCGCTAAATGGGATGAAGTATTTGCGCGAAACACTGATTTGAGCTTGGAAGAAAAGGTAGAAAACAAAGTGCTTTACAAACACCTTTTCGACGACGAACTTACCGATGAAACAACCATCGCCAATGTAATCGAATCATTCGTAAAAAAATAAAGACATGGCACCATTAAAAAAAATACTCTCTCTTTTGCTATTGGTTGCCTCTTCGCTTTTGTGGGGGCAGCAGAAAAACGAGCTATTAGACCGCGACTTTTGGAAAACAAACCCAAGTATCGAAACGGTAAAGGCAAAAATTGCAGAAGGTCACGACCCTAGTGAATTAAATTCAAATGCTTTTGATCCTACAGGGTACGCAATTCTGGAAAAGGTTTCCAATGAAACGATTAAATTCCTACTCGAACAAAAAGGGAATGGAGTAAACAAACGTACCCATGACGGACGCACCTATATCTTCTGGGCCGCTTACCGAGACAATTTGGAATTAATGAAACACTTGGTCGCCCAGGGAGCCGATCCCAAAATAGTGGATAGCCACGGCTATTCCCTCTTAAATTTTGCCGCTACAACAGGGCAGCAGCGTACCGAGTTATATGATTATATCATCTCCCAAGGGGCCGATGTAAAGCTTGAAAAAAACCGTAACGGTGCGAACGCGCTCTTACTGGTAGCGCCTTTTATGAAAGACGCCGCCCTACTCGATTATTTCGTCTCCAAAGGATTGCCCTTAAACAGTACGGATGCTGCTGGAAATGGGCTTTTCAACCATGCTGCCAAAGGGGGGAATACCCAGATATTACAGTTGTTGGTAGATAAAGGAGTGGACTTCAACATTCGTAGCAAGGATGGCGAAAATGCGGTATTGATGGCCAGTAGAGGTCGTAGAGGTCATGAAAACACCTTGGACACTTATTTGTTTCTTGAAAAACTCGGTATCCCGACTAATACGATGGATACTGAAGGGCAAACGCCCTTGCATCACATCGCTTATAGTGGAAAGGACAAAAAAGTCTATGATTACTTTTTGGAAAAAGGCGTCGACATTGATCAAGAAGACGCTTCTGGAAACACCCCATTCCTTAATGCCGCCTATCGAAACGATTTGGAAATTGTTCGTCATTTGGCCCCAAGGGTAAAAAACATTGATCACGCAAATAAAGAAGGGAAGGCTGCTTTGACCAGGGCGTTGGAACAAAATACCCCAGAAGTTATAGCTTTTCTGATAACGGAAGGCGCCGATATCCATATCAAAGATTTAGAAGGCAATAGGCTGTCTTATTACCTAACCAATAGTTTTAATGCTTCAAAAACCGCAGAATTCGAGAAGAAAATGACGCTTTTGCAAGAAGCCGGTTTAGACATGGCCCTGCCACAAGAAAATGGGAATACGCTATACCATCTCGCCGCCGAGAAAAACGATCTCGCCTTCCTTAAGAAAATTGGAAAAATGAAAATCCCCATAAATGCTAAAAATAAGGAAGGAAATACAGCTTTGCATATCGCAGCCATGAAATCGGATAATGACGCCATTTTAAAACGGCTGCTTCAGGAAGGAGCCGACAAGACCGTGAAGACCGATTTTGAGGAGTCAGCGCTCGATCTAGCATATGAAAACGAGTTGTTGAAAAAAAATAATGTCGAATTAAATTTTTTGCGTTAAAATGAAATCTTTTTTTAGAACTACACTCTTTTTTGCCCTGATCGCTTCCGCACTCTTAGGATTCGACACCCCATATTCTAACAGTTCTTACAAATGCATGATCCAAATGATCAACTATTCCGGAGAGGGGGCATACATCGCCATTTCCCTGATAAACCCAGCCGGGGATTATGAAAAAACGCTCTATGTACATGGAGACGATGAAGAATGGTATCATGACATTACGGAATGGTGGAAGTTTCATGGAAAAAGAAGGCCCGAAATTGACGCAATTACGGGGGCAACCCTTAGCGGTGGGAAACGAAATATAAACGTTCTTCGAATCGAAGATGATAAGATAGATGCTGGGTACAGCATTCGTTTTGAGACTGCCGTAGAAGATCAGGAATACCATAAGACCGACGTTGAATTTCAACTCACCTCGGAAAGTGTGAACAACAAAGTCGAAGGCAAGGGATTCATTCGATACGTTCGAATGATACCTCAGTAACCAGAATTTAATGACCCTATCTGTATGGAGATATAGCCATCTTATCCTAGCCCTTGTTTCAGGGGCATTTTTGCTGGTGGCCTCTCTTACGGGCATCATACTTACTTTCGAACCGATGGTACACGCCTCAAAATCATATGATATGGCTGACTTGCAACAACTATCGCTTGCCCAAACCATCGAGAATTTGGAAAACAAGTACGTTGACGTACTAGAATTGACGATAGACTCTGACGATTTTGTGCTTGCATCAGTGGTACTAAATGAGAGTGAAAGTGCCACTTTTTATGTTGACCCTACCACAGGAAAAAAAATAGGGGAGCCCTATGAAAAAGCCGAAATCTTTAAATTTGCGACTAATTTGCACCGTTCCTTGTTTTTGAAAAGCTTGGGGCGCTTCTTCGTGGGTATCGCGTCTCTTTTGCTATTTCTGATTGCGGTTACCGGTAGTCTGCTCATCCTAAAACGCCAGGGCAACTTGCAGGGTTTTTTTTCCAAAATAAACCGGGAATCTTTTGAACAATATTACCATATTATATCAGGACGACTCTTACTACTCCCCATTTTGATTATCGCCCTTACGGGAGTTTATTTATCGGTCGAAAAGTTTAATTTGTTACCATCTGCATCTATTGACCATACTTTTCTTTTTGAAAATGAAATTCCTAGTGCCCATTTATTAGTTTCAGATTTTGCCCTTTTTAAAGCAACGCCCTTATCTGAGGTAAAAAGCATCTTATTTCCTTTTTCAGATGATGAGGCCGACTATTTTCAGCTTGCGTTATCTGACCGGGAAATCCTCGTAAATCAATTTAATGGCAAAGTAATCAGCGAAGTCCATTATCCCTTTGTGGTCATCGCAACAAACCTTAGCCTTGTGTTGCATACGGGACAAGGAAGCGTTTTATGGTCTGTCGTCTTGCTGCTAGCAAGTTGTGCCATTCTTTTTTTTATTTACAGTGGTTTTAAAATGACCCTAAGACGCAAAAAGAAAAGTAAGGTCATACTTTCTAGTTCTGACAAGGATAATTGCGAATACATACTCCTTGTTGGTTCCGAAACGGGTGGCACATATGAATTTGCCAAGCTATTTCAAGCAGCTTTGATAGCCCAAGGAAAGCGCGTTTTCATAGGCAACCTAAACGATTATACCACCTTCAAGAAGGCACTGCATCTTATTGTTTTTACAGCCACTTATGGGGAAGGTGAAGCACCTTCCAATGCGGGAAAATTTAGCAGCCTCATAAAAAGTGATTCACTATCTCGAATCAACCAAATCTCTTTTTCAGTAGTTGGTTTTGGTTCCCTTCGCTATCCCGATTATTGCCAGTTTGCAATCGAAGTAGACGCCCTGCTAGAAAAACAGCCTTCTTTTAAGAGGAACATGATACTTTGTAAAATCAATAATCAGTCACACGTGGCTTTCAAAGATTGGGTGCAACAATGGAGCGCGCTCACAAACATACCGCTTCGTCTACCACAAAAGAAGAAGGAGCTTAAATCCCAATTCGCCAAACCTTTCGAGGTCGTTCATAAAACGGCCATTAACACTGACGATACTTTTCTGATCCGTTTGCGCCCCAAGGATAAAATTCAGTTTCGCTCAGGTGACCTTTTGGCACTTCAACCAGAGGAAGGCTCGCCAATACGCCTATATTCCATTGCTAAAATAGAGTCAGATATTCTTTTAAGCGTCAAAAAACACGTTTTCGGTATTTGTTCGAATCACCTTAACAATCTATCTCAAAACGATATCTTAGAAGGTACTATACGGTCCAACCCCAATTTTCACTTTCCGTCAAAGGCCGAAAGCGTTGTACTTATCTGCAACGGTACCGGAATAGCCCCTTTTCTAGGGATGCTGCACGAGAACAAAAAACAAATCCCCGTATACCTTTTTTGGGGCGGACGTACCAAAAAATCCTATCAGGTTTATCAGGACCATATTGCCTATGCTATTAAAAAAGAACAACTCACCCAAATTAAGCTAGCCTACTCCCAAGAAAATAAGGAGAAAACGTATGTGCAGGATATCGTTTCGGATGAGGCCGGTTTTATAGCAACCAAATTGCATGAAGGCACCACAATTATGATCTGTGGATCCATTAGAATGCAAAAAGAACTTTTGGACATTCTGAATGAAATTGTGCAAACGCATCTCAAAGTACCCCTAAGTGATTTTGAACATAAAAAACAACTAAAAATGGATTGTTACTAACAAACGAACACTCCGTTAATTACTAATAAGCGCCTAATACGAGATACTATGAACGACGTAAACCCCATTTACCATAACCAATTCGGAGTAGCCTTTCAATGGAAAAGGAATACCGTGAAAGACATAAAAAAAATACAACTGGTTTTTAGGGATACAGGGCTTCTTTTGTCTAAAGAAGAGCTAAAGCAATTTTCAAAAAACATTAAATGTACCAAGGATACCAGTGGGCTCTGTGCCGATTGTGCCGAAAATGAGTCATGTAAGGCCCTGTTGATCGATGCTCCTTCTCCCCAGATATCCTTTGCTATGAATATGAAGGAGCTAGAGGCCATTCAGGACTTGGTAGACGGCACCCTCTTTCAGCTAAGCTTGGACAATTACCTCAAGGACGTTTTTAAGTAAACTAACGCCTAGCAGGCCTGTGAAGTATGGAACGTGCGCATTCCACTGGATTTTGCAATTGCTTCGAAGGATTATAAATCTCGATTATCGCGTAAAAATTAGTGGTAAGCAGCAAAAAGTTCGGTCGCCTTGTTATAGGCGGCTTCAAAAACCATCCAGTTGACTCCGGTCTCCGCTTTTTCGGTGGTAAAATACGATAGCATCTTTTCTGTAGGCATGTTCCCGGTAAGTTCATCCTTTGCCATGGGGCACCCGCCGAAACCCTGTATCGCACCGTCGAACCTTCGGCAACCTGCCCTGTAGGCCGCATCTATTTTCTCGTGCCATTTGGTCGGGGTCGTATGCAAGTGGGCTCCAAATTCAATTTCGGGATATTTAGGAATCAAATTGGCAAATAAATAATCGATCGTATCCGGGGTAGAAGTGCCCACCGTATCGGACAAAGATAAAATACGTGCGCCCATTTCAGCCAAACGCTCTGTCCATTCTCCCACCACCTCAACACTC
Source organism: uncultured Flavobacteriaceae bacterium (assembly GCA_938010765.1). Classification (GTDB taxonomy): domain Bacteria; phylum Bacteroidota; class Bacteroidia; order Flavobacteriales; family Flavobacteriaceae; genus Pelagihabitans. The sequence goes on from CALLVX010000110.1 coordinate 9,632, forward strand.
CATGGATCCCCATACGGGTTTCCAAAACCCATCGAAATATAGGTCACCACCTTTTTACCGGAAGCTTCGGCAATTTCTAAAATCGCTTGCAAAGTAGCCACCGATTGGGCAATGGTCTTGTGCGTATTACGCATTTGAAAATTTTCTGAAATCGAAAAGGGGTACCCCAGATAATCGATTACTTCTTGCCGACTGGCATCTTGTGCGCCCCGTACATTTGCAACAATTGCCAACAACTCACTTTTCGTCTTAGACAAATCGAGTTCAGCCAGCACAGCCGCCGTGTCGACCATCTGCGGAATTGCCTTTGGTGATACGAAACTGCCAATGTCTATAGTATCAAAACCACAACCCAATAACGATTGTAAATACCGTACTTTCTGCTCTGTGGGGATAAACATTTTAATACCCTGCATGGCATCTCGTGGACATTCAATTATTTTGACCTTATCGGACATTTATGACGTTTAGATTATCGTAATACACCTCTCGTTGCTTTGCACGTTTGTACCAAGGGTTTTTTAAACAGCAAAAGGTGTTACAAAATTAGAACTATTTATCGGATATTAAGAGATAAATGGCAATGCCCAAAAACACCGTGACCTGAAGCCATTTCAATACTATCCCTGTCTGTTTGTTTTGTGCCAGATATCCAGAAATAGTTCCTGAAAGTAAGGCGATGGCACTAAAAATAACAGTGGAAACGATGATAAAGAGCAGGCCTAAAACATAAAATTGAATCACGGTACTCAACGAATCGCTGTATAAAAAACCTGGAAAAAACGCCAAAAAGAAAATGGTTACTTTGGGATTCAGCACATTCATGATAAAACCCTGTTTAAAAAGTTGACGCAAACTTCTGCAAGGTGCATTATCTTTTTGCAGTTGCACTTCACCCTTGGTTCGAAAAATCTGGTAGGCCAAATAAAAGAGATACAGTGCCCCGAACAATTTAATGCCAAAAAAAAGCGTATCACTTGCCTTAATTAGCGCGGAAACCCCAAATGCCAATAAGGTGGTATGAACAAGACAGCCAGCCATGAGCCCACCTACCGTGGCAAGGCCATACTTTTTCCCATTGACCATACTTTGGGTAAGGACATAAATATTATCCGGGCCTGGCGAAACCGCAAGTGCAGCTGTGGCAAGCATAAAGGCGTAAATGGTTTCGTAATTCATAGCTTGTTCGGGTGGGCGGCTAATAAAAAGCAAAATACAAATTCTATAAAACTAAATAGGTTTTTATATCTTACCGAAAATACACATTTATGAAACCCATTTTCTTGGCAGGCATTTTAGGATTGACCCTTTTATCATTAACATTGGTTTCTTTCAATCGGAACCAACCAAATGCTGCTAAAAACGAATTAAGTATGCAACAAGACAGTTTACTGCGCCATGTGGTACTTTTTAAATTCAAGGAGGGAACAACCCCTGAGCAGATTTCCCAAGTAAAAACGACCTTTGCGGCCTTACCATCAAAAATTCCACAAATAAAAGCCTATGAATGGGGGTTGAACAATAGCCCAGAAGGGTTGGAAAAAGGATTCACCCATTGTTTCTTTCTAACGTTCACCAGCGAAGAAGATCGTGCTATTTACTTACCGCATCCTAATCACAAAGCATTTGGTGCAGTACTGAGCCCTTTTTTAGAAGATGTGTTGGTAGTCGATTATTGGACAAAATAAGCCGTACCAATATGGGTTAGTGACTAGACCGCTGAACCATGAAACTCATTGTTTTGTAAAAGTGCCTTGTTTATTTTTTTCACCAAACTTGGCCCTTCATAAACGAAACCGGTCCATAATTGAACCAACGATGCCCCGGCCTGTAATTTTTCCATGGCATCTTCCGCACTATGAATACCCCCAACGCCAATGATGGGGAACGCCTTTCCGCTTTTTTCGGATAGAAAACGAATCACCTCTGTACTTCTATTCTTCAGCGGCTTTCCGCTAAGTCCTCCTTTTTCCTCCGAAAAAACCAAGTCTGCTTTTAAATCTTCTCGGGAAAGTGTTGTATTGGTTGCGATGATACCGTCTATTTTTGTTGTATCAACAATCTTAATTATATCTAACAACTGATCGTTTGTAAGGTCGGGAGCTATCTTTAGAAGAATGGGTTTTTCTTTTGCCCCTTTGTTCTTTTTGGCGACTTTTTCATTTTCCTTCTTCATTTCGGTCAACAAATGGGTCAGGGGCTCTTTATCCTGCAATTCCCGAAGGCCCGGAGTATTTGGTGAACTTACGTTCACAACAAAGTAATCTACATGCTCGAAGAGGGCATCAAAACAAATCAGATAATCTTTGATGGCCATATTGTTCGGGGTGGCCTTGTTCTTCCCAATGTTCCCACCTATCAAGACCCGATGCTTCTTTTTAAGTTTTTCAACAGCATCGAATACCCCCTTATTATTAAAACCCATTCGATTAATGATCGCTTCATCTTTTTTTAAGCGAAAAAGCCTCCTTTTAGGGTTGCCTTCTTGTGGTTTAGGGGTTAGGGTACCGATCTCGATAAAACCAAATCCAAAGTCGCTTAGTTCATTGTACAGAATCGCGTCTTTATCAAAGCCGGCCGCCAAGCCGACGGGGTTTGGAAATTTAAGCCCAAATACTTCCCGTTCCAGTCTAGCATCTGTAACAGTATATACAGACCTAAATATCTTAGGGAACCCTATACTAGAGAGCAATAGGATAAGTCTAAATGTAAGATGGTGTACCCTTTCCGCATCTAGTAGGAAAAAGAAAGGCCGGAGAATAAACTTGTACATAAACTAGGGTAAGATTTCAACAAAAATACAAACTCAATCCCAGTATTTGTTCTATCTAGATTATTTTTTTAACATTCATCACCAATTATTCAGGAGCTATACTATCCTTGTAGGAAACTGGTATAATTTTAATAGGTTTTCGTAACGCCTCTTCACAGAGATCAAGGTAACGTTGGTATTGTTTGGAATTGAAGGTTGCCAATAATTCTTCATCCGCTTCCCAAGAGGCATTCACTATTTTTTGTTTTAAAGCCTTGTATTTATCGGCCAATGTTATAAGTTCTTCTTGAGTACTTTGGGGATGCGTGTCAAATAGTTTTTGAATTTCGTCTTCTAGCCCTCTGTTCGTGATTTCCAATTCACCCTTCAAAACCTCCATGGTAGCTTTCTGAGTGTCGTTCAGCTGAAAAATGGTCATTACAACTTCCGAATTTTTTCCTCCGATATCTAAAGTACAGTCCTGCGCCTTCGCACAAAAGGTAAAAAAACAACAGCTGATGACTACATATATCCTTGTAAGCTTGTTCATTTCGAATCGGTTATTGGACTATTACAATTGTTATATAAACTGTATTTTTAGACAAAAATTATATTAATGCAGCACATTATCGACCGTTTTATAAGCTATGTCAAGATAGATACGCAGAGCGACCCAAATTCGGAAACCACCCCAAGTACCGAAAAGCAATGGATTCTGGCCGATCTCTTAGTAGATGAACTTACCCGTATCGGAATGCAAGAGGTAACTATAGACGACAACGGTTATATCATGGCTACACTACCAAGCACCATTGAAGCCGATGTCCCGGTCATCGGGTTTATCTCTCATTATGATACCTCACCAGACTTTTCAGGAACCGGTGTAACTCCTCAAATTATTACAGATTATGATGGCGGCGACATAGTTTTGAACGTGGCGGAAAAGGTGGTGCTTTCCCCATACTATTTTGAAGATTTATTATTGTACAAAGGACAAACACTGATTACTACGGATGGGACCACCCTTTTAGGGGCCGATGACAAGGCCGGTATCACAGAAATTGTGACTGCCATGGAATATTTGTTGCAACATCCCGAAATCAAACATGGAAAAATAAGAATCGGGTTTACCCCAGATGAAGAAATTGGCAGAGGCGCCCATAAATTTGATGTAGCACAGTTCGGGGCCGATTGGGCCTATACCATGGATGGAAGCCAAGTAGGGGAACTGGAATACGAAAACTTCAATGCGGCAAGCGCAAAAGTGGTTATAAAGGGAAAAAGCGTACATCCTGGTTATGCAAAAGGCAAGATGGTCAATGCCGTTAGTATCGCCAATGAATTTATGTGGATATTACCCATAGAGGAAACGCCGCAGCACACTTCTGGAAGGGAGGGCTTTTTTCACATACATCATATGGAAGGAACTATTGAGCATGCCGAATTTGAACTGATCATTCGAGACCATGACCTTGAACAATTTGAAAAGCGCAAGCAATTGCTGGTCGACATTACCAAAAAATTGAACGACCTCTATGGAAATTGTATCAGCATTGACATCAAAGACCAATACTTTAACATGCGTGAAAAAGTGGAACCGGTTTTTCACATCGTTGAAATAGCCAAGGCCGCAATGGAAGCGGTGGGCATTAGTCCGATTATTAAGCCCATTCGCGGAGGCACAGACGGTTCCCAGCTAAGTTTTATGGGGCTTCCCTGCCCGAATATTTTTGCTGGAGGCCATAATTTTCATGGCAAGTTCGAATATGTACCTGTAGAAAGCATGCAGAAAGCTATTGATGTTATCGTAAAAATTTGCGAACTTGTAGGAACAACACCTAAGGAGTAAGAAACATCATTTTTAGTCTTCGGTACCTCCCTAGATGTTTAATACCACCTAAGATGGAAATTTCAGAAAAAGTCGAAGCTTACTACGAGGAAGAACATCATTTTAAGCAAGGTATTGCACAATTAAGAGCGTTGGCCTTGAAAACAGGAATGGAGGAAACTTTTAAGTGGATGTTCCCTACCTACACTTTAAATGGCAAAAATGTACTGGCAGTCTGCAAATTCAAAAAACATTTTGGCATTTGGTTTTTTAATGGAGTGTTTTTGAGCGACTTCAAAGAGGTGCTTGAAAATGCTCAGGAAGGTAAAACGCAGGCCATGCGCCATTGGAAATTTTATACTGTGCCAGACATTGATAAGACCGCCGTACTTGGGTATATGAACGAAGCCATAGAAAATGAACGAAAAGGATTGAAACTTATTCCAAAGAAAAAGGTGCCGGTAAAAGTGGTGGTACCCAAATTACTTAGAGCTGCCCTTGAAGAACACCCAAGGGCACAAAAATCTTTTTTGGCTATGACACCTTACAAACAAAAAGAATATGCTGAGTACATCGCCACAGCCAAGCAAGACAAAACCAAAAGAACCCGTCTTGCAAAGATTCTACCAATGATTACCGAGGGCAAGGGTTTGAACTACCTGTATCAAAAAAAAGCCTAGTACTAACTACCCGTTATAGCATGGGTAGTTTCCAACCATTTTGATAGTTTGCCTTTACATATTTGTTTGCTTGTTCTTGCTTAAAACGATGGTTTTCGGCATCCCAGTAAATTCTATCTCCTGTTTTATAGGCAACATTTCCCATATGGGAGACCAAGGCAGCATCGTACCCTATCTGTATAGGAGCTTTGAGTATAGTACTGTTCTTGCTTTTTACAGCTTCTATAAAATTGGCAGTATGCAGGTCGAGACCACTTCCTGATCGTTTCTTAAGTGGAATGGCCTCCATCTTAGGGGTTCGCGCTTTGTCCCACCCATGAAACTCTTGTTCGGGAATTACTTCCCAACCATTGCGATCCAATACCAATGTACCGTTATTTCCTATAAAAGCGATGCCATGATTTCGACCGTAATTTCCTCCGTCGATACCAGTCGCATGCTCCCATAAGATAGAAAAACCATCATATTCAAATACTGTTTGTAAACTATCCGGAGTTTCCGAGGCATCTGCCGGGTAGGCAAATTTTCCGCCCAATGCCATGACCGATTTTGGTGTTCCTGCCTTCATACCATACAGGGCATAGTCAATCAAATGCACTCCCCAATCGGTCATTAGTCCGCCGGCATAATCCCAAAACCACCTAAAATTAAAATGAAAACGATTCGCGTTAAAAGCTCTTTCCTGAGCCGGTCCCAACCACATTTTGTAGTCGACTCCTTTCGGGACTTTTGTGTCGGGCAGTATAGGTACCGGTTGCATCCAACCTTGATAGGCCCATGCTTTTGCCAATCGTATATTCCCTAGGGCTCCCGAATGTACATATTCTATGGCATCTACAAAATGTGGTTGGCTACGTTGCCACTGCCCTATCTGAACCATACGGTCGCTGGCATTCACATATTTCAGCATAAGATCCGATTCCTGGATCGAATTTGCGATCGGTTTTTCACAATACACATCCTTACCGGCTTGCAAAGCATCGGTGAGCATAAGACAATGCCAATGATCGGGAGTGCCAATAATTATAACATCAATGTCTTTATCGGCCAATAAGTTTCGGTAGTCTTTGTACCATTTCGGTTTCTTGACGCCTGCCTTTTCCAAATCGGCGGTTCGCAGACGAAGTACACTTTCATCAACATCGCATAAAGCGACTACTGTTATCTCGTTCATTTTTAGCATTGAACTAAGATCCGAAAAACCCATTCCTTTGCAACCTATAACCCCAACTTGTATTTGATCATTGGCACCGACCGGTTTTCGCATTTGGGCTAGCAGCTCCATCGGGAACATGAATGCCGCAGCGGTACCTGCCAAGGCAAGCCCTCCATTTTTGATAAAGTGTCTCCTCGCATACATTTCGGTAGTTTTAGTATCCCATCAAGATACTATTTTTTTTGACACCGAATGTTTTGTATGGAATGCTCAAAGCTAAAAACGCCCCGACATTAATCGTCAAGGCTTTTTTTCATTGCATGCTATTTTTACTTTTTGGAAGTAGTCGGAACATTTAATTTCTTGCTCATTTCCATAGAAATGGCTGAACGTTCCATTTTTAATTTCCCTGACATGGTCTCAAGAACGAAGGAAGTATCCTTATCGCTCACATCGAACACTTTGCCATGTAAACCACCTTTAGTAATAATACGATCTCCTTTTTTTAAGGTTGTCGAAAACTTTTTTTCCTCTTTTTGGCGTCTAAATTGTGGTATGATCATAAATACAATGAACACCACAAAAATAAGAAGCATTGGCAATAAAGACTGACCTTCTCCCATAAGTATATACTACTTTCTATTTTATTATTCCGCGATGGTCGGCCCTGCTGTTGTAGGTCCACCATTTTTGGGATTCACAAAAGCTTTGATTCGAATCAACTCGGAGCCTTTCTTGGTGTTTGCTGTTACCGTAATAGTTTTGGTAACCTGGTTTTGACCGGTTCCGTTGAACTTCACAAGCATTTCGCCTTTTTCACCAGGTGCAATTGCCTTGTTTTTAGGATATTCAGGAACTGTACAACCGCAGCTACTCTTGGCGTCGGTAATAATCAACGGACCATTACCCGTATTTGTAAAGCTAAAAATGGTTTCTTGAGGAGTTCCCTGATCAATCGTTCCAAAGTCGTGCTCTGATTTCTCGAAGGTCATTACCGGAACTAATTTAGAAGCCTCATCTCTCTCTGCGGCTTCTGCGACATTAGCGGTGTTGATTTTACTGGCAGCGTTCTCTTTACAAGAAGTAAATCCGAACATGGCGATGGCACTAAGGGCCAAAATCATTCTTTTCATCTTTTTTATTTTTTGTTAATTACGTAATTGAATGTATTTCATCGATTAGCCTCAATGAATATGCACTCTTAGGTAACGTAGTACCTTGCAACTTTATTTTATAGCATGCAACCGTAAAATTAAAGAAATAATTTATAATAGTCCCCTACCTACTTTGTTAAGTTTCCCTTCGATCCTATATTCCTTCACCAATTTATCTAAAATACCATTGATGAAGATGCTGCTTTTAGGGGTAGAATATTCCTTTGCGATCTCAAGAAATTCATTGATGGTAACCTTCTCGGGTATCGATGAAAAGTTCAACAGCTCACAAATGGCCATCTTCAATAAAATACCATCTATTTCGGCTATTCGGTCTTTATCCCAATTAGGGGTCTTACCCTCGATTTCCTTTTCCCATTCAGCGTTTCTCAATAAGGTTTTGGTCAACAATTTTTGGGCAAAAACCAAATCTTCCTGATCCTTAAGTAATTTTGGAAGAAAGAAAGACTCATTGTCGTTTTGCTTTACCTTTTTTAAACGCTTTAAAAGAAACGTATTCACAATAGGCAAGTCGTCTACCCATGTGAGTTTATCGTCTTCAAAGTATTCGTAAATTTTTTCGTTTGGGGCTATGACCTCTCGAAACAGCTCTGTAATCAATTTTTTATCCTCTTCATAGGTCTGCGTTTTCGAATGCATGTAGGTATCGTACAAATCACTCTCAACAATGGCTTTGTATACCAATTTCACATACTCTTCGTTCAAATACCAATTCTGTAACTTTCGATCAATAAGCGTTTCCTTTAAACGTTTGTTTTCAACCAACTGCTTTAAAAGACGATTTTTAACGAATTTATCTTTATCGGGAAATCCGTCGGTATCATTGTCGAGGTACCTTTTTGAAGAACGCTGTAACTGATCTGCCGAGCGACCATGCACCTCCATGAAAAGGCTCAGCATTAGAAGGTATAACGTATACATATTCTCAATACTGGCATTGAGAAACTTTTCTTGTTTTTCCAAAGAGTCGTCCTTGGACTGGGTCAATGCATAAATACACTGCATTACTTTTACCCGAATATGCCTTCTTGTTAGCATGCTAAAGAACTTTACTAGAATTGGGTTCGATTGATACGGCTGCAAAAATAGCAATCTATTTTCAATACAGAACGCTCCTGCCCTGCTTTCTCATAAAAAGAATTAAAAGTAGCCACCGGCATCTACTTTTTGAAGTAACCTAAAGTTAAATCTTTAAGTTTTTCTTTGCATTTCGCTCTTGTAAGGTACTGGTAACAGGCCTATCTTTACCGACCTAGCCAAAAGCTTGAATGAAAGAACTCAAACATCTAAATAAATACTTCAAAAAATATTGGCTCAAATTACTCATAGGAGTCATCATTACCATTATTGCGCGCATTTTTTCACTTGTGATGCCCTCCTATGTAAAAAAGTCGATCGAGGTTATTGAAAATTATAGTAGTAGTAAAATAGTTGAATCAACAGCAAGGGAATTGTTATTAGAATACATCTTGATTATTCTGGCCACCGCACTTTTATCGGGTTTGTTCACTTTCCTTATGCGCCAGACTATTATCAACGTATCGCGCTACATAGAATATGACCTTAAAAACGAGGTATTCGACCATTACCAGTTTCTGAACCTGAACTTTTATAAGAAAAACAGAACGGGTGATCTTATGAGCCGTATTAGTGAAGATATCAATCAGGTTCGCATGTATGCGGGGCCAGCCATTATGTATGGTATGAATGCGCTTACACTTTTCGCCTGCCTAATACCATTAATGTTTATTAAGGCCCCGACCTTGGCGTTTTACACGATAGTACCTTTTCCCCTATTGTCGTTTTTGATATATAAAATAAGTAAGATTATACATAAACGCAGTACGAAAGTGCAAGAATTTCTAGCAAAACTATCAACCTATACCCAAGAGAGTTTTTCAGGGGTAGCAGTAATCAAAGCCTATGGGTTGGAACCAAAAATTCATACGGAAATTGAAGATTTGGCAACCGAAGGAAAGGACAAAAGTGTAAACCTTGCCAAAGTAGATTCCTGGTTTTTCCCACTAATGTTATTGATGATCGGGGTAAGTAATATTTTTGTAATCTATATCGGTGGCAAGCAGTATATTGATGGAGAAATCGAATCTATCGGTATTATAGCCGAGTTTATATTATATGTAAATATGCTTACTTGGCCAGTAGCCATTGTGGGTTGGCTAACTTCAATTGTACAGCGGGCGGAAGCCTCTCAAAAAAGAATCAACGAATTTTTGAAAGAAGAACCACAAATAAAAAATGAGGTACAAGGGAATACTCCTGTACAAGGCAAAATAGAATTTAAAGATGTCTCTTTTACCTACGAAGACACCAATATTACGGCACTTCGAAACCTGTCGCTTACTATCAATAAAGGGGAAACGGTTGCGATTTTAGGAAAGACAGGATCAGGCAAATCAACTCTTTTAGAACTCATAGCCCGTTTGTACGATGTAAGTTCTGGCAGTATACTAATTGACGATGTTCCCATTCAAGAATTAAATCTTTTTAATCTTAGGTCGGCTATTGGTACAGTACCTCAAGACGCTTTTTTGTTTTCGGATACCATTGGCAATAATATAAAATTCGGAAAGGACCATGCTACAGATGAAGAAGTGATTCAAATGGCCAAGAATGCGGTAGTACATGAGAATATTATGGGTTTCACAAAACAGTATGAAACCGTTCTTGGAGAGCGTGGTATTACCCTAAGTGGAGGACAAAAACAACGGGTTTCTATTGCGAGAGCCCTTTTGAAAGACCCTGAGATTTATTTATTCGATGATTGTTTGTCCGCGGTAGATACCGAAACCGAAGAAGAAATCCTGAACAACCTGAAACAAGCTTCCGAAAATCGCACTACCCTCATTGTAAGTCATCGGGTATCCTCGGCAAAAAATGCCGATACTATTTTTGTTCTAGAAGACGGCCAATTGATACAACAGGGTACACATGATGAGTTAAACGCTGTTGAGGGATACTACAAAGAACTATACCAGAATCAACTATCGGAGAAAGAAAACTAGAAAATTGTTGTCCGATACACATTTTTTTTTCATTTTTGGTGGATTAACACTTTTTTAAGTAATTAGACACTACAGAAAATGAGCGAAAGACACCATGAGGATCAGGAAGAAATTTATTCCAAAGTCCTACGCGCAGGAAGAAGAACCTATTTTTTTGATGTTAGAAGCACAAAAGCCGGAGATTATTATTTAACCATTACCGAGAGTAAGAAGTTTACCCACGATGATGGTTCTTTTCATTATAAGAAACACAAAATTTATCTTTACAAGGAAGATTTTGAGTCTTTCAGGGAGCATGTATCGGAGATGATGGATTATATCATTGATGAAAAAGGGACAGAGGTAATTTCCGAACGACATCAAAAACATTTTAAAAAGGAGGAAGAATCAGAAGCTGCGCATAGCGAAGAAGTCGCACCGACCGATAATTTTACCGATGTTGATTTCGACGACATTTGATTTAATCGACCACAAACTTATTTCAAAACGCCCCGTGACTTACAGGGCGTTTTTTTATATTTACCAAGACCACTTTTGAAGCAGGTCATCGGCTAAACCAATCTGAAATGAAAAAACGAATATCCTTTATTGTTCTTCTCTTGTGCGCATATGTATACGGACAAGAAACACTTGACTTAAACTATTATCTGCCACAAGACATTAGCTACAACCAAGCTATCCCGACCCCAAAAGAAGTGATTGGTCATGAGGTTGGTGAATGGCATGTAAGTCATGATAAGCTTCAGTTTTACATGAAGGCCCTTGCAGCGGCAAGCGATCGTATTAGCATCGAGAATCGAGGAGAAACTTTTGAAGGAAGACCCATACTATTGTTAACCATTACTTCTCCAAAAAACCATCAAAACATCGACCAAATTAGAGCGGATCATATCGCTTTGAGCGAAAATGGGGCAAATTCGAAGAACTTTTCAGAAATGCCCATAATCGTATACCAAGGTTTTTCGATTCATGGCAATGAACCAAGCGGTGCCAATGCAGGATTGGCATATGCTTATTATTTAGCGGCAGCAGAGGGTCCTGAAATTGAAGCAATGCTTAACGAAATGGTAATCTTGATGGACCCTTCTTATAATCCTGATGGGCTTCAACGATTTGCGTATTGGGCAAACACCAATAAAAGTAGCAACCTAAATGCTGACACCAACGAACGCGAATACCACGAAGTTTGGCCCGGAGGGCGCACCAATCACTATTGGTTTGATATGAACCGTGATTGGCTTCCCGTGCAACTACCAGAAAGTCGAGCCCGTATTATGAGTTTCCATAAGTGGCTACCTAATATCTTAACCGACCATCATGAAATGGGTACCAATTCTACCTTCTTTTTTCAACCAGGGGAACCTACAAGGGTACACCCCTTAACTCCCAAAATAAATCAAGAGTTGACCATTGAGATAGGAACTTATCATGCTAAGGCATTGGACAAAATTGGTTCTTTATATTATTCTGAAGAGGGGTATGACGATTATTACTATGGCAAAGGTTCCACTTTCCCCGATGTGAACGGGTCTATTGGAATTCTTTTTGAGCAAGGGAGCTCAAGAGGACATATCCAAGAAAGTGAAAATGGGGTATTAACATTTCCCTTTACCATAAGAAATCAATTCACCACGGCATTGTCTACCATAGAAGCCGCCAAAAATCTACGCCCTAAAATTTTAAAATACCAACGCGATTTTTATAGTAGTTTACGCAACGAAGCCGCTAAAAGCAAAACTAAAGCCATCGTTTTTGGTGATAGTAAAGATGCGGCAAAAACATGGCACCTAGCAGAGATATTAAATCGACATGGTATTGCTTTTCACGAACTCGCCAAAGATGCCACTCTTGGAGGCAAAGCCTACAAAAAAGGGAGTAGTTATGTAGTACCGATGAATCAAAAGAATCCCAGATTGATCAATGCTATATTCGAAAAACGGACTTCCTTTACCGACAGTCTATTTTATGATGTTTCTGCTTGGACATTTCCACTGTCGTTCAACGTTGATTATGCCGAGGTTTCCTCATTGGTAAATGCAGGACCCGAGGTAATCGATTTTAAAGAATTAACCGGGGGAGCCGATCGTGAAAGTAAGTATGCATATGTATTCGAATGGCACGAGTATTATACACCAAAGGCATTAAATACCATTGTAAATAAAGGTATTAGGGCCAAGGTCGCAAAATCGTCTTTTACCCTAGAAGGGCGCTTCTATGACTATGGAACGATAATGGTGCCCGTGCAAAACCAGGAACTGAACGCAAAAGAACTCTATACATTTCTGAACCAAGTGGCCAAAGACAGTAAAATTCAGATTACTGCAGTAAGCACAGGGCTTACCAGGGGGATCGATTTGGGAAGCAATGATTTTGACCCGGTGAAGAAACAAAAAGTCGCCATTTTAGTGGGCGATGGCATACGCCCCTATGATGCTGGTGAAATCTGGCACTTGTTCGACACTCGATACCAAATGAAATTAACTAAGATTGATGTCTCTTATTTCAAAAGCGCCGATATTAGTAAATATACCGACATCATTATTCCAAGTTTGCGGGGTGGTGGTGCCTTGGATAAGGCAAACGTTCTTAAGTTGAAAGAGTGGGTTAAAAAAGGAGGTACCCTAATTGGGTATAGAAATACGGTAGAATGGTTCAACAAGAATAATTTGATGAAACTAAAATTCAAGAAAGACAGCCTGGTCGCAAAGAATATTTCCTTTGAGCAAAAAAGGGATTTTAAGGGAGCACAAGTCACCGGAGGAGCTATTTTTGAAACAAAGATTGATCGGTCTCACCCAATTAATTTTGGTTATAAAAATAACCGATTGGCCCTTTTTAGAAACACAAACATCTATATCAAACCTGATAAAGATAGCTATGACAACCCAATTCAGTATACCAACAACCCCTTGCTCAGCGGTTATATTTCAGAAGAAAACGAAGCTTTGATCAAAAATAGCGTTCCTTTTCAGGTACAGCATATGGGACGTGGCCGTGTTATTGGTTTTACTGACAACACGAACTTTAGGGCTTTTTGGTACGGCACCAACAAATTATTGATGAACGCCATATTTTTTGGTCCTATGATGTAACCCCTTATAGTGTTTTATTTTCCCCGCAAAATGAAGCTTTTTGAGAACTAGCGATAGTACGGATGCCAATGGTACTATTGCCTCCAAAAGATTTGTTACAGCAAGGAAGCGCCCAAATTTATGTCAACTACAATCGAATAAATAGATTTCAACTAACGCTTGCTTTTCTCAAGATAGTTCTACCTTTTGATAGGATGATTTTTTAGCGATTCTACCTCTGAAAATTCTGTGGTATCAAAAAGAATCAGCCCAGCTTAACATACATCCAGTTATAGATAAAAAGTGTCGTAATTGCTGCTAGCCCGACAGGCCAAGTAAAAGCAAAGGAAATAGTGATAAAGACAAACATATAATAGAGGGGCATTCCCAACAAAGCAAATGCAAATCGTAAAGTACCGGTAAATTCGGGTTCCCAAACTTTAGGTTTCATCCATCCCCACCATAGCACTGTCATGGGTAAATTTAAAAGGATAAAAACGGCTTTGAACAATGGGTTAATGCCATTTATCACTGGTTTAATGGGTGTTAAAACTTCCAACTCCCCCATTTTATCAATTGCCTCATTCACTTTGGAAGGTGCCAAATAATCGACTCCCAAACCATTTAATTGTTTTTCAATTTTATCATGGTCTTCCTCATTCCGAATATGGGTCGTAAGGCCTTTTAAATTAATTGCCACCGCCTCTTTAACCTTATTGGCAGACCCTAAGGGGTCTGCTTTATCATAAAGGGGCAATACCGGAATACACTTCCCAAAATAAATGGCCACTTGATCAGGAAATCCTGAGTTGGTCCTATAGTTTAAACCTACCGGTATCATTTGAATATCTAAATCAGGGTTTTTATCCAAAGCGCTAAAAAGAATGCGGGTAAAACCTTTGCTTAATGGTCGCACACGTCTCTTTATATTATGATTCGCCTCAGGAAACATTAAAATAGCTTGGTTTTTTCCTAGTAAAGCTGCGCACTTTGCAAAAACCGCTTCATTATTTTTTAAAGCATTTCGCCCATCCCGAATACGGTAAATGGGAATCATTTGTAAGTAGGTAAAAAAACGTTCGAGCATTGGTCTTTTAAAAACATCGGAGCGGGTCAAAAAATAAGGTTTTCTACCACAGTCTACCCCGATTAGCAACACATCGAGTAAAGCGCTTTGATGGTTGGGCAAAAATAGTATGGGCTTATCCTTAGGAACAGTATCAAGGCCTAAAACCACTATTTTGCCATAATATAGGTGCAACCCTATTTTAACCCAATACTTTAGCAAAATGTATCCTAGGTTTCTCATGCTATTTTTTTCTTTACCGAAGATCCATACCCCCAAAAATAAGCTAATACAAGGCCCGAAATTAGATGCCAGATTCCCCAAAAGGCCGCAATGAGGGCCATGCCCCCCAAACCATCAAAAAAAGCAAATATAAGTAACAGCCCCAATCCCGAATTTTGAATTCCGGTTTCAATAGTTATAGACCTCGTATCCCGATTGGAAAGCCCCCATATTTTCGAAATTGAAAAACCCGTGCCAAACGCAACAAGATTATGCGCCAAAACGATCCAAAAAATATAAAAAATATATTCAAAAAAAACTTCGCTATTCTGATATAGTGCCGCGATAACAAGAAGAATAAAAAACAAGAGCGAGACTATCTTCAATAGTTTCCCCATTTTTTTTGCAAAAACAGGTTTTAAATGATTGATCCACATCCCCAAAATTAGGGGTAGCCCCAAAAGAAGTCCGGCTAGTTTTACCATTTCGAAAGGTGAAACAGTTATATCTTTTAATATTGTTGCCGTAGGGCTGTATAGCGAACCCCAAAATTGTAGATTTAAAGGAGTCATTGCCACGGCCATTACTGTGGCAACAGCTGTTAAACTTATTGATAAGGCGGTATTACCTCGTGCTAAATGTGTTATAAAATTAGACACATTACCCCCCGGGCAGGCAGCAACCATAAGCATCCCCAACGCCATACTAGGGATAGGTTGCACCATCAAAACCAACAAATATGTGCTAGCGGGAAGCAATACAAATTGACTAAAAACACCTACTAGAATAGGTTTTGGCCTTCGAAAAAGGCTCTTAAAATCTTTCGGGTAAATTTCCAAAGCGATACCGAACATTACAAAACCCAAAGCAATGTTCAAGATCCACTGCGCCTCACTATCAAAATTCAGCTGTATGTTATCTAGTTGGTTCTCGGTCAAACAATCAAGAAATTTTAAGTCCGTTGGTTGCGAACGTTTCAGGCTGTACTAATATTACATCCTTACCTTCGACAGCTCCCAAGATAAGACATTCACTCATAAAATTAGCGATTTGCTTTTTCGGAAAATTAACCACAGCAACTACTTGCTTGCCGACCAATGCTTCTTTCTGGTACCGTTCTGTGATTTGCGCCGAAGTTTTTCGAACGCCGATTTCACTGCCAAAGTCAATTTGAATCTGAAATGCAGGATTCCTCGCCTCGGAAAAGTCGACCACATCGATAATGGTTCCTACCCGAAGATCTATTTTAGCAAAGGCTTCCCAAGTAATTGTATTTTTCATAATAGGTATGTTTTAATTTGAAAATGGGCCAAATAAGATAAAAAATAGTCATATTACTCAATAAGGTTCACATAAATACATTTATCTTTAATACCTCAACTAAATTTACAATATGGCCAGAACTCCCAGTAATATGTTGCCATTGGGTACCAAAGCGCCCGACTTTGCGCTTCCCGATACTGTTTCTGAAAACCAATATACCTTAGAAGAATTGAAAGGAACCAAAGGAACGGTGGTCATGTTTATTTGCAATCATTGCCCATTCGTCATACACGTAAATCCGATGCTTAGCAACTTGGGAAAGCGCTATCAGGAAAAAGGGATTGGTTTTATCGCCATTTCTAGTAATGACATTGTGAATTACCCTCAAGACGCCCCTGACCTCATGAAGACTATCGCACAAAAAGCCGGTTATAGTTTTCCGTATCTATATGATTCCACCCAACAAGTCGCCAAGGCATATGAGGCCGCTTGCACTCCCGACTTTTATTTATTCGATGCTGATCTAAAATTGGCCTACCGCGGGCAACTAGATGACTCAAGACCCGGAAATGGTATTGCGCTTAGTGGATATGATCTGGCGAACGCAATGGACTCATTACTGCAAGGAAACGAAATTGACCCGATTCAAAAACCAAGTATAGGATGCAATATCAAATGGAAGTAATACATGGTGCAAATGCCAATGACAGATGAAAGTATTCAATTAAAACCAATCACCCCAAACTTATACGGCATTTACATGAAGGTGGGCACTAGGGCCTATAATCAACACTACGAACATCTATGGAAGAATGGTAATACAAAGCCCTATTTGGAAAGTAGTTTTACTATTAAGATTCTACACAGGGAAAGTGAAGATCCCAATACCGAATTGTCCCTGATTTATTTGAAGAAGGCACCAGTAGGAATCGTTAAAATCAGTAAAGACAAAGCACTATCTCCCTACACTTCCCAAGAGGCAATTTTGGTTGATAAAATATACATTTTAAAAGCGTATTCGGGACAGGGCATTGGAAGTAAGATACTTAGCTTAGTATGCCAACAGGCAAAAGCTATGAGTAAAAAAATACTGTGGTTAGATACCATGCAAAAAGGCCCCGCGCTTGCCTTTTACAAAAAACACGATTTTGAGGTATATGCCGAAACGGAAGTTGCATTCCCCCGGGTACTTTCCTCACAAAAAGCAATGTACATACTGATAAAAAGGCTTACGCACGATAAAGGGTTATGAACCCCAACCTTCTCTTTTTAATAGGTTTTCTATATGAGCATAGTGGTGGCTCCCATGCCAGGCATATCGGCCAATATTTTCTTCCAGACTAGTTATAACCTCCCCTTCGGGATGCATAAAGCTCCTTTTTAAATCTTTACGAGATAAGCCTTTTAAGAAATATACCAATTTGGCATGCACTGCACTTAAATGATCTAAGGACATTTGTATGGGCGCCGTTTTAGCATCGAACAAATTGGACCATGCATTCTCGTCATATGCCTTAATTAAAGGAGTTTCTTCGGTCATTGCCCATTTGAAACGAATGTAACTATTGTGATGGCTATCGGGGATATGATGAACTAATTGGCGTACGGTCCACCCTCCGGGGCGATACGGCGTTTCTAATTGCACATCTGTTAAATCTTTCACCAAGGCTTGGAGTTCAGAAGGTAGCGCTTCTAAAACCGCTATCCACTCAGAAATATGGGCATCGGTAATTGTGACGGGAACCTGAAATTTTCCAATTGGGTAACGTAGTTGTTCTAATTTATTGTCGTCCATAGTTCAAAATTAGTGAACTTTCACCTATTGTATACCTTGAAGTGATTTAGACTTTTTTTTTGGATCGAAAGATAGGGCTACGGACATTTGTGTCGCTGAACATAAATACCATAGCCCATGTACAAAGTAGTTGACAAAGATACCATAAAAATGGAGATAGTCCCATACATACCGCTTCC
>CALLVX010000111.1 GCA_938010765.1 uncultured Flavobacteriaceae bacterium
AAAAACTTGTAAAAGGACTAAACTGGAATCCAAAAGAAAATAAATCCTAGTATGACCGTAAGACTGCCAAAAAACGAAAACGGCAATATATCCGATTCAAAGGATATAGCCCGTATCATGCAAAAGATTTTGCTACGCCAAAACAAGTATCATCGTAACAAAGAATATTTTTGGGCGATAGGGCTTAATAATTCCAATGACATAGTTTATATTGAACTTGTCACAATAGGCACGTCCAATCGAAATATACTAGCTCCTATGAAAGCATTTAGATTAGCCGTACTAAAGGACTGCGAAAGACTTGTACTGTGCCACAACCACCCGTCCGGGAAAGTGGAGCCTAGCAAAGCCGATAAGCAGTTTACAGAAGATATGCGCGACGCGGGAACTATTCTAGGGATAAAGTTGCTCGATCATATTATTATTTCAGAGAACGACCACGCGGTTGTTGATAAAAAATAATAAGTATAAATGCTACCTTTGTGGTATAAGTGCTTATAATGTTTAAATTTGAATTAGCTAACGATAAAATACACGTCCAATGAAAAGAAAAATTAGTAGAACTGAAAAAAAGACAGTTACGCTACGCGCGGAGGTTATTGAACAACTAGGCGCAAGGGCAGAGGAAGAGAATAGGAGCTTTTCAAATATGCTTGAAACAGCAGCACTGAAATATTTAAAACATAATGCAGAATATCAAATGTAAAACTAAAAAAGCCTTTCAAATTGAAAGGCTTTTGACTTTAATAGTTTTTTGGCATGGTGGCCGAGTGGCTAGGTACATCCCTTGAAAAGATCGCTACGCCGGTTCGAATCCGGTCCATGCCTCAGAAAAGGGATAGTTTAAAAGCTATCCTTTTTTCTTTTAAAATATAATCAAATTTAATAATCTAAACGAATCGATCCTATTAATATTTAACATATATACATAATTTAACATCAATTAAGTAAATTAGATTTAATTTTAAGGAAGATTTCCTAATTTAAGGAAATTTTCCAGTAGCTTTGCATAGCACTCGGTTTCGACCGTACGTCTTGGAATACACCCTAAGAAAGTGATTCATTGACAGTGCGCCACGCTCTTTAAAATAGAAGTAAGCCTTTCGCGCAAATCTTTGTCGTTGCTCTGCTTCCCTGAATAAGTAGGAAAGTAACCAAGTTGGCCGATCTTCAAAAAAAATGGATAGTCCTTATCCGAAATCAAACTTTATTTTCTAGTGTAAAGTAATATATAGTTCCCATTTTAAAAACGTAAATCAATATCACTGCTACTATTACCCAGTAGGATAGCTTGTAAAGTCTTTCTTTTTTCATTTTATTTAGTTTTCTGTTTTCAAATCGTTTAAATAATAACCTTCGCACACCCCAATCGCTCTTAAGTGTGTTGTAGTAGGCTTGGAGGATTCAAACTTGTTCACCCCTTTGAAGTCAACAAAATAGTTCCAGTTGCTTCGTGAATGTTTGGCGACTATCAAAGTGTAATCACCTAGCGTTACGCTGAACCTTGTCTGGTCTGTGTTCGATAGCCAAAAACTATCTTCAAATTTTATTTTTTTCATAAACTTTAAATTATATCCGTAAGTGGACGTTGTAACTTTTCAAAAAATCCTTTTACTACATTGGTCTTAAAAACCTTGTTGATATCGGGATGGTCACCATTTTTTATTTTCTGCAATTCCTGTTTTATTTCCCTATACTTTGGGGTGTCGGCCAAATCCTCCCTTTCCATCCATGCGCATTTGTCGAATATAGGAGCCATTAAAAGGCCTTTTGCACCCGTCATTCTTTTTTCGTAAACTCGGTCAACCTTCGCATCGCTGCCCCTTTTTGGTAGTAGTCCGTTATCGTATAGATAATCGAATACAATAGGTCCGTTTTTTAGGCCTACATCTTTTGTTTGAACCCATCGATGGTAGATGTCCAATACCACTTGTTTGGTGTCGATTTGCGGCCCTTTGTGCTCCTTGTAGGCTTGTACTACCTTTTTAAAAAGTATCGTGTCTAGGTAGCCGCTCATAGGCTCTAATAACGAACCGTTGTAACTCAACTTACCATCAACATACAACTTGAAACCTTCTATGATTTGTGATACGCTAAGACCCCATGCGCTTCTTTTTATTTCGTCAAACAGCCAACGTATTTTTTTTTCGTTCTCCTTATTGTCTTTTACCGCTAGCATCACTTCCAAAGTATGGGTCAGGTGCGCTATTTGGGTGTTCATCATTTCCTCGGTCAAGGCTCGGCAAGGCACCGACAATCCTTTTGGTTCTTCATGTTTAATTATATCCATTGGCCAATCTTTGCGTTATACTTATCACTTTTGAATCTTGCTTTTGTTTTGCCTTGTTTATCTCTCGGTAAGGAAGGCATTGAAGCAATGTTGTTTTCCAGTTCTTGATAGGAATATCTTTGTCTTTTATGGTCTTGCACCAGTTGTTAGCTTCCCATGCGCTGTACTTGAAATAAATCCATTCGGTGTACAGGTTTGGACTATCCCCTATGTCATTTAATTTTTTGAATGCGTATTCTTTGAATTCTTCATAATCTGGTATTGTTTTCATTGCCGCCCCTTTGTTTTTATTTATTTAGATTCAATATTTGTTCCCACTTTTGCAAAACGTTGTCCCGAAACCATTGAGCCTCGGCAGCATTGATTTCATGGGTAGGCCTCAACATGTTATTCTTTACCACAACTTCCACTTCTACACCTGTAGGTCTGTAGATGTGCCATGTGTTAGCCTTTGTTTTCGCTTCTAATATCCATAAGCTCATTCCCCTCTATTGTTTATAGTGTTCTCAATTTTCTGCAACCCTAACACATAATGCCGTGTTTCAGGTAGCTTTTTGGTTATCCAATTTGTAATGTCCTTCCATGTTCCCGTGCCGCCCTCCTGGCTGTAGAGCTCCATTGCCTTAGGGA
>CALLVX010000112.1 GCA_938010765.1 uncultured Flavobacteriaceae bacterium
AATGACGCCGCCAACACAGGGGTGGTCATCCTCACCAATTATAGCGCCCACCATCCGCAAACCCGAAACGAGGCAGGCAAAAACAAAACCCGGGAGCTGGGAATGCAATTACTGGCGCATCTTAGTAAGAAAGCGCCCATCAACCCAGGAAAAGAAGCTATTGCAGCTCATTAAATCATTTGTTTGAAACGGTCTGGGCCGAACATATTGAATTTTAGTTGTTCGGTTCAAACTTGTTTTTCCATTCCTTTTTGTTTCGGCCAAACGAACGATTCAAAACAATTTTCGGTCGGCGTAAGTATGCTCGAAAAAATACGACAAAGTCGAAGGTTCCCCTTTTGTACATTGTACTGATTTAGAGTACATTTAATTAAACCTGTATGCGCAACTTTTTTAAACGTCTTTTTGGCAGCAAGAATCCGGATACTTTTGATGGAGTCCCCTCGGGGGTTTGCCCAAACTGCTGGGGCGATCAGGAATATGGCAATATGGTGCGTGAAAAGTACAAGGACACACAAATAGCCGTGAACAACAAACTAAGCCAATACGCCTTTATTCAGGACTTTGTGGTAACCCACCTAAAAGGCATTCAACTTAAAAACACGGTGTACGGTACCGAATGCCCTACTTGTAGGGTGGTATACAAGAATTAGTTTCATCACTAAGGCTGGTTTTACGAACCATCGCCTAGTGCGAATTTTTCATTTTACCGACTACGGTTTTTTTCCGCACAAATTTTCAATCCTCGCTAGTAATTACTTCAAACGACATCGAGTGCATCTCGAATTTGCCTACGAGCTCCTGGCGGAATATGTGCATTTCCCTGTTCGTTTTGAACAAGCTTGTTCCATCATTCTTAAATTCATTCCGCTTAACAAGGATTCTTTGTAAGTAATATCTTTCAGAAGTTTTACAGAGAG
The DNA here is from genome assembly GCA_938010765.1 of uncultured Flavobacteriaceae bacterium. Classification (GTDB taxonomy): domain Bacteria; phylum Bacteroidota; class Bacteroidia; order Flavobacteriales; family Flavobacteriaceae; genus Pelagihabitans. Next base: position 921 of record CALLVX010000112.1, read on the forward strand.
AATCTTGAAGTTTTCAACGCTAATTACATTTAATGCCATTTTCTACTTTTAAAAGTATTAATACTGTAAATTCGAGAAGAAAAACCAACCAATTTATTAAGAAACCTATTTTGAAAACGCTTGATATTAACTTCTTTCAGTTCATTATTCTGCTCGGCGCTTTCCAAGCTCTTATATTCAGTCTCATTATCTTTATTAGTAAAAAATACAATAGCAGAGCCAACGTTTTTTTGGGCCTTACGATTTTTTTCACTGGCTTGAGCATTCTACAACACATGGCTATTGATATGCAGTTTTGGCAAGAGGGCAATGCTTTGAGAAAACTATACATCCCATTGCATTGGTTAATTCTCCCGTTTGTATATATCCATGTCAACGAATTTCTTTATAAAAATGCCTTAAAATCGAAATCTACCTATATTTTGATTGCCGCTTTCTTTATTATTTCCTTAGTTCATATAACCCACTTTTTCATCAAGGTGAGAACATCGGAAATAACAGAGTTGCCTGATCACTATGATCACAGCTTACTTTTATACTCCGATATCCTATCTTTTGTATTTAACGGAATAGTACTCTTCTTCTTGGTGAAAAAAATGAATACGTATCTAGAGAACACTAGGCATACCTCAAAGTTGGCAAAAAAGAAAATCCTAACCTACAAGCGTATTATTCTATTGGCAACTCTTTGTATATCGCTCGGGGCCCTGACTTTGGGTATTATTGCCGCCTCAAACATTGACCCCACTTTTATGATCTATCCGTTTTTCATTATGCTCTCCTCCTGTATCTATTGGGTGGGGTATGTGGGCATCAATAGGGTCGAATTTGGGCGATTGGCCGACGAGAAAGAACTGACACCCCATAATACAGGAGCTGCAATGTTTAGCCGAGTACAACAGTATATCACCAACGAAGCACACTATTTAAATACCGACATTAGCTTGGAAAGCATCGCTAGCAAATTTGATATTACTCCTGGTTATTTGTCAAAGTTGATCAATCAACATACAAATAGTCACTTCAATGATTACATCAACCAACAACGGGTCGAAGCCGCTAAGAAAATGATGCTGGATTCGGAATTTCTTCACTACAAAATAGAGTCGATCGGGCTTGAGTCGGGCTTCAAATCAAAATCGAATTTTTACACTTCCTTTAAAAAATTCACAGGACAGACGCCCAACCAATTTCGCAAGCAAAAAAAGAAGTCCTGAATCTTCAACTTTTGCTATTTTCAGAACTTTTTAGGTACAATTATTACTACCCTTGTAAGTACTATACGACCTTTTTAATGCTTTCAACATGCATCTTTTGAAGTGCCCGTGTAGCTATTTAACGAACACTTAAACCTATAAAAATGAAAAACCTTTCCTCTTTCGCATATGCCGTTCTGATGGTATTTTTTACCGCTAGTCTTAACGCTCAGGTAAACTATGTCAAACGCATCAATTGTGGTTCCACTTCGGCGGCGACCTACCAAGGCAATTCTTTCGATGCCGATATAGCTGGTGGAGGAGTCGCTTTTACCGGAGACCGTACCACTACTGGTAGTTCTTATTTCACCTTGGCCCAACCCCTTAAAAGTTCCCGGTATACCAAGAACCAGTCTATGAATTATACATTTAACGTTTCGAACGGTGACTATAATGTTAGACTCCTTTTTGCGGAACCGTATCATGGGGTACAACCGGGGACCAATGCGGCAACAAGAAAATTCAATTTTGATATTGAAGGGCAATATTCGGATACCAATATGAACATAATGACAGAAGCGGGAGGTGCAAACCAAGTATATACGGTAAACCAAACGGTTACTGTTTCTGATGGGCAATTAACGATTACATTTTCTAAAGGCAGCGGTAACGATCCTTTAATCAATGCTATTGAAGTGTTGGGTCAATCTGGGGGTGGTTGTGTTGCACCGCCCGTTCCAACACTTAATTCAGTTACTGAAGTTACACACAATTCTGCAAAATTAGATTGGACTTATTATGATAATGGGGTTGATTATACTACCTATGTCTATGGGAATACTACCGAATTAATGCATTTGCAGTCTCATGCTTCATCTTGGACTAGTGTAACCATTGATAATCTCCAACCAAATACAAGCTACACGTTTGATGTAGGTCGCAGTGGAGGACCAGGGTGTTTTAGTGGCCATAGTAATACCATTACGATTACAACACTATCCGATCCTGGTAATTGCTCCTCTGCCTCCTGGACCGAAAGCGGGGACAAGATATACACACCTTGTGGCAAAGTAGGCATAGGAACAAGTATTCCAGATGCAGAGCTTACGGTTAAAGGTGAAATTCATGCAGAAGAGGTAAACATTGATCTCAACGTTCCCGGACCAGACTATGTATTTCTTGCGGATTATGACCTTAAGACTTTAGAAGAAGTTAAAAACTATATAGACACCAATGGTCATCTCCCGAACATCCCTTCAGCAAAGGAAATGGAGAAAAACGGTATCAATGTGGTTGAAATGAACATGAAACTGCTTGAGAAGGTAGAAGAATTGACATTGTATATCATTGAACTCAAAGATGAAGTCGAAAAACTGAAGAAGAATCAAAAACAGTAAAAAACACTCCTTAATCTATGGTCGACACCTACTAACCGTCGACCATAGTTACTGTAAGATTCAAGCCATTCTATAACTTTTACAGTCGAAAATGGCATTTGATAACCTCTTAAAAACATACAATGAAAAACACCGTACTCCTTTTATTTTTGCTGCTACTTTCCCATACCGCATTCTGTCAAATTCCCGAATCGGTTATTAAAAAAAGCACTGTTAAAACCCCAAAACGAGAAGTCTTAAAAGCCACGAAATCGATACGTTTGGCCCCCGGCACCAAAATAGCATCTGGTATGCGATTTAGCGCCCGGATCGTTCCTCAAGAACAAGTGGAGGCAACTATTCCACAAACAAACTCTGAAGCAAGCATATCAAAAGTTACTGCTTTTGAAATCGAAATTTTTCCCAATCCCGCCATTTCAGAAGCGCAGGTTGAACTAAGCAATTCAGAAATGCGCATTGACGAGGCCGCACTTTACAGCATTACAGGGGCAATGGTAAAGAAATATAGTATTACTCAAGAAAATAGGAATAGCAGTCGCCACCGATTCAACGTATCTGACATACCTGGCGGTCTCTATATTTTAACCCTGTCAAAAAAAGGAACCGCCATTCTAAGCAAGAAGCTTTTGATAGGAGCTGAGTAAAGGTGATAGCCCGCAAGCAATGGAGCCGAAAACTCTAACCCTCATATACGGACCGGTTGTTTTTGCAATTTAAAAAAATTATCACCTGTCCAAACAAGCTTCTATTCTGTAATCGCTTACCTAAGAAAATTCAACTTCTTTTTTTAAAATTTTATAATGAACAAATTATGGAGAGCCGTAAAAAGTAACTTAGTAAGAAGTATGATTTACTCGTACGGATAAGGAGTAGACCTTTAGTTCCAATAGCTTGAAATGGAGTTTATGGGTTATAAAAAAATGCTCTAGAAGTACTAGCATATAAAATCAAAATAACTAATGCCAACATTAAATTGTATGAAACACAAAATAATACTTTTAGTTCTCTTGAATGTATATTACCAATCTTATTCACAGCATACTTCGACATTCTCAGATCCTACTTTTGGAAATTTACAAGTTCAAGACGGCCGGGT
>CALLVX010000113.1 GCA_938010765.1 uncultured Flavobacteriaceae bacterium
AGCGTTAAGAATCCATTTAGTTTTGTTCTCATTTTTTAATTATTTGAATTAGCTAGCGGCAAAAATCACAAAAGGAAGTTAATTATCCAAACCTTTTTTAATAAAATTTTAAGACTAACGGTGTTAATTATTGGTTACACATTAAACAAATGTCCCGATTGCATACCTATTATATAACAAAACTGAAATTTTGAAATTTTTATAACGATTGCGAAACATAAGTGCTTTTCTCGGTCTTTTAGACGATAAATATGGTATTTGAGCGGATGAACGTAGATTTTTATATGGTTGAGCGGGGTTGTTATAGCCCTTAGATGTTTGAAGTTTTAGCCTTGTTCTGGGGTTGTTTTAGGGAATCTTAAAAAAACTAAAAATATTTGTTAATCGAGGTTTGAATTATTGCTAAATATTACTACATTTGCCACCCCTTAAATAAGGGTAAGTTTTTATACATATAATATAGTATGCCAACAATTTCACAATTAGTACGAAAAGGAAGGACCACGATTACTAAGAAGAGTAAATCGGCTGCTTTGGATTCATGTCCCCAGCGAAGAGGGGTATGTACACGTGTTTATACGACCACGCCTAAAAAACCAAACTCGGCCATGAGAAAAGTGGCTAGGGTTCGTTTGACCAATGGTAAGGAAGTGAACGCTTACATTCCCGGGGAAGGACATAACCTCCAAGAGCACTCGATAGTATTAGTAAGGGGCGGAAGGGTAAAGGATTTGCCAGGAGTTAGGTATCATATCGTTAGAGGTGCGCTAGACACAGCAGGTGTGGCGGGTAGAACCCAACGAAGATCTAAATACGGAGCAAAACGCCCAAAAAAGTAAATTAAGTTGATTCAGGACTTTCCGAAAGGAGATTTTTGAATGACTAAAATTCTTAGAAAGAAGCAATGAGAAAAAAGCAGGCAAAGAAAAGGCCATTGTTGCCAGATCCTCGATACAATGATCAGCTGGTGACCAGATTCGTCAACATGATGATGTGGGATGGTAAAAAATCAGTAGCATTTAGTGTTTTTTACGACGCGATGGATATCGTGGAGGAAAAAAAGACCGATGAGGAAAAATCGGCTTTAGAGTTATGGAAGGATGCGCTTTCAAACGTCATGCCTCATGTTGAGGTAAGAAGTAGGCGTGTGGGTGGAGCTACCTTTCAGATTCCGATGCAAATTCGTCCCGATAGAAAAATTTCTACAGCCATGAAGTGGTTGATTAGCTTTGCTAGGAAAAGAAATGAAAAAGGGATGGCGTTGAAATTGGCCGGTGAAGTTTTGGCGGCTTCGAAAGAAGAAGGTGCCGCGGTCAAAAAGCGACTCGACACTCATAAGATGGCTGAGGCTAACAAAGCATTCTCTCACTTTAGATTTTAAGCAAAATGGCTAGAGATTTAAAATTTACCAGAAACATAGGTATTGCCGCACATATTGATGCCGGTAAAACAACAACTACAGAACGTATTCTTTTTTATACGGGAGTAAGTCATAAAATTGGTGAGGTACATGATGGTGCCGCAACGATGGATTGGATGGAGCAAGAGCAGGAGCGTGGTATTACAATTACGTCCGCTGCAACTACCTGTGAATGGGAGTTTCCTATTGAAAATGGAAATCCGACCGACGATACCAAAGGGTATCACTTCAATATTATTGATACTCCCGGTCACGTTGATTTTACTGTAGAGGTAAACCGTTCTTTGCGTGTACTTGATGGATTGGTTTTCCTTTTTAGTGCCGTAGATGGGGTGGAGCCCCAATCTGAAACGAACTGGAGGCTTGCCGATAATTACAAAGTGCCACGTATCGGTTTTGTGAACAAGATGGATCGTCAAGGGTCTAATTTCTTGATGGTTTGTAAGCAAGTGAAGGAAATGTTGGGTTCCAATGCGGTTCCAATTGTCCTTCCTATCGGTGATGAAGGCGATTTTAGAGGTGTTGTGGATCTTGCTAAAAACAGGGCCATTGTTTGGCATGATGATAATTTTGGGTCTACATTCGATGTGATCGATATTCCTGAGGAGATGAAGGCGGAAGTTAAGGAGTATAGAGCTGCCTTGATAGAGGCTGTTGCCGAGTATGATGAGGAGTTGATGGAGAAATTCTTCGAAGATGAAGATTCTATTACGGAAGAAGAAGTGCATGCTGCCTTAAGGGCTGCGGTTATGGATCGTGCGATTATCCCTATGATCTGTGGTTCGTCATTTAAAAATAAAGGGGTTCAATTCTTGTTGGATGCTGTTTGTAGGTACTTGCCTTCGCCGGTTGACAAGGAAGCCATTGTTGGAACTAACCCGGATACGGGAGAGGAAATCAGTAGAAAACCAGATGTAAAGGAACCTTTTGCTGCCCTTGCTTTTAAGATTGCAACAGATCCTTTCGTAGGGCGTTTGGCTTTCTTTAGAACGTATTCTGGTCGTTTGGATGCAGGTTCGTATATATTGAACAATCGTTCGGGTAAAAAAGAACGTATATCTCGTATTTATCAAATGCATTCCAATAAGCAGAATGCAATCGATTATATAGAAGCTGGTGATATTGGTGCAGCGGTTGGTTTTAAAGATATAAAGACCGGTGACACCATGTCGGCCGAAAAACATCCAATTGTATTGGAGAGTATGGATTTTCCTGATCCGGTTATCGGTATTGCAGTGGAGCCTAAAACCAAAGCAGATGTTGATAAGTTGGGTATGGCTTTGGGAAAATTGGCTGAAGAAGATCCAACGTTTCAAGTAAAGACAGATGAAGCTTCTGGACAAACGATTATATCTGGTATGGGTGAGCTTCACTTAGATATTATTGTAGATCGGTTAAGGCGTGAATTTAAAGTGGAGGTGAACCAAGGTGAGCCTCAGGTGGAATATAAAGAATCATTGACCAAGACCGCGGCGCATAGGGAAACCTACAAGAAACAGTCCGGGGGTCGTGGTAAATTTGGTGATATTGTCTTTGAAATGGGGCCTGCTGATGATGATTTCGAGGGAACTGGCTTGCAGTTTGTCGACAAAATAAAAGGTGGTCGTATCCCAAAGGAATTTATTCCTTCTATAGAGAAAGGATTTGCCATGGCAATGAAAAATGGTCCGTTGGCAGGTTATGAGATGGATACCATGAAAGTACTATTGAAAGATGGTTCTTTCCATGCGGTAGATTCGGATGCACTTTCTTTCGAATTGGCCGCCAAAATGGGGTACAAAGCGGCTGGTAAAGCTGCGGGTGCGGTCATTATGGAGCCTATTATGAAGATAGAGGTGCTTACGCCGGAAGAAAATATGGGTGATATTGTGGGTGATTTGAACCGAAGAAGAGGTACGATCAGTGATATGAGTGACAGGGCTGGTGCCAAAGCTGTAAAAGGTACGGTGCCGCTTTCTGAAATGTTCGGTTACGTTACTTCGTTAAGAACATTATCATCAGGTCGTGCAACTTCAACAATGGAATTCTCCCACTATGCGGAGACACCGTCAAATATTTCAGAAGAGGTCATTAAGGCCGCTAAAGGTGTAACCGCTTAATTTTAAGAAGATGAGTCAAAAGATTAGAATAAAATTAAAATCATACGATTATAACTTGGTCGACAAATCTGCCGAGAAAATTGTAAAAACGGTGAAGACCACCGGAGCGGTAGTAACTGGCCCAATTCCGTTGCCAACGCACAAGAAAATTTTCACTGTATTGCGATCACCGCACGTTAATAAAAAATCTAGAGAGCAATTTCAGTTGAGTTCATACAAAAGACTCTTGGATATTTATAGCTCTTCATCGAAAACCATTGATGCGCTAATGAAGCTCGAGCTTCCAAGTGGTGTTGAGGTTGAGATTAAGGTGTAGTTTTATTCTCGCTTTATTGCGGGCAAACATGTCCTAAGCTGCGTGCGAAGGAAAAACGGAAAAAAATAGATTCAGGGTTGAATTATTTTTGACCCTGTTTTTTTGTGAAGTATTTAAATAGTAAATGTATTATAAACAGAGAAAGATGCGTCGGTAGATAGGTCTTGATCTAAAACTTAAATTAAATGTCTGGGTTAATAGGAAAAAAAGTAGGCATGACCAGCATCTTTGACGAAAATGGGAAAAATCTTCCCTGTACCGTTATTCAAGCTGGCCCATGTGTGGTTACCCAAGTCAGAACCGAAGAGGTCGACGGGTACAGTGCCCTTCAACTTGGTTTCGATGACAAGGCAGAAAAACGTGCTAACAAGTCCGAATTGGGGCATAGTAAGAAAGCAGGTACTTCTCCTAAGAAAAAAGTCGTTGAGTTCAAAGGATTTGAAGGTGAGTTTAAATTGGGGGACACAATTGGTGTAGACTTGTTTAAAGAAGGAGAATTTGTTGATGTTATTGGAACCTCTAAAGGCAAGGGTTTTCAGGGTGTTGTTAAGAGACATGGTTTTGCCGGTGTTGGTCAAGCAACTCACGGTCAACACAACAGATTGAGAGCACCAGGTTCTATCGGTGCCGGATCAGATCCATCAAGAGTATTCAAGGGAATGCGTATGGCCGGCCGAATGGGTGGTGAACGTGTAACTGTTCAAAACTTGAAGGTCTTAAAAGTAGTACCTGAAAAGAACCTTATCGTAGTGAAAGGGTGTGTTCCAGGACATAACAACGCTTACATAACTATCGAGAAGTAATGAAAGTAGCAGTATTAGATATCAAAGGAAAAGAAACAGGTAGGAAAGTGGAGCTTTCAGATGCTGTTTTCGCTATAGAACCTAACAATCACGCTGTTTATTTGGATGTGAAGCAGTATTTGGCGCATCAGCGTCAAGGAACTCATAAATCCAAAGAAAGAGCCGAGATTGCAGGTAGTACAAGAAAGATCAAAAAACAAAAAGGTACAGGTACCGCGCGTGCAGGTAGTATCAAGTCACCGGTTTTTAGAGGTGGTGGTAGAATTTTTGGGCCAAGACCAAAGGATTATACCCAGAAGCTTAACAAGAATGTAAAGCGTTTGGCGCGTAAATCTGCTTTGACCATCAAATCAAAAGAGCAGGCGATCCTTGTTTTGGAAGACTTCGATTTTGACACCCCAAAAACGAAAGATTTTGTTCAGATTTTGAAGTCTTTAGGACTTGAAAACAAAAAATCATTGTTTGTGTTGGGCGATTCAAATAATAGCGTATATTTGGCTTCGCGTAATTTTAGCAGCTCTGAAGTTATAACTAGCTCAGAGATAAGTACTTACAAGATTTTAAACGCAAATAATATTGTACTTCTCGAAGGTTCCTTAGAAGGGCTTGAGTTGAACTTAACAAAATAGAGAAATCATGAGTGTGTTGATAAAGCCAATTATAACAGAAAAGATGACTGCCCAAGGGGAGTTGTACAATCGTTATGGTTTCGTAGTTGATACAACTGCAAACAAGATTCAGATCAAAGATGCGGTGGAAGCTGCATATGGTGTCTCTGTTAAAAAGGTTCGCACGATGAACTATGGCCCGGAACGTAAAATGAGGTATACCAAAACCGGTATCCAGCATGGGAAGACCAATTCGGTCAAGAAGGCTATAGTTGATGTTGCTGAAGGAGATATTATTGATTTTTACAGTAATCTATAAAGACAAGAAATGTCAGTTAGAAAATTAAAACCAGTCACTCCAGGACAGCGTTTTAGAGTAGTAAACGGATTTGACGCCCTTACTACTGATAAGCCGGAGAAAAGCTTGCTTGCTCCGTTAAAAAAGTCCGGAGGTAGAAACAGTCAAGGTAAAATGACGATTCGCCAAAAAGGTGGAGGTCATAAACGTAGGTATCGTTTAATCGACTTTAAGAGGGATAAGCAGGGTGTATCTGCAACTGTAGAGTCAATTCAGTACGATCCGAACAGAACAGCTTTTATCGCATTGGTGAAGTATACCGATGGTGAAAAGAGATATATTGTAGCTCAGAACGGCCTAGAGGTCGGTCAGGTAATTTCAGCAGGTAAATCTGTGGCTCCAGAGATTGGGAACGCAATGCCGTTGATTGAAATTCCTTTAGGTACTATTATTTCTTGTATAGAATTAAGGCCTGGGCAAGGTGCTGTGATGGCAAGAAGTGCAGGTACTTTTGCGCAGCTAATGGCTAAGGACGGTAGGTTTGTAACGGTTAAAATGCCATCAGGGGAAACTCGTTTGATTCTTTCAGGTTGTTTGGCTACTATCGGGGCGGTATCGAATTCAGATCATCAGTTATTGGTGTCTGGTAAGGCAGGTAGGAGTAGATGGTTGGGTAGAAGGCCAAGAACAAGACCGGTGGCTATGAACCCTGTCGATCACCCAATGGGTGGTGGTGAAGGTAGGGCCTCCGGTGGGCATCCTAGGTCTAGAAACGGTATTCCTGCGAAAGGATTCAGAACCCGTTCCAAAACCAAGAGCACAAACAGATATATAATAGAACGTAGAAAGAAATAAAACTAGAAACCAATGGCACGTTCATTAAAAAAAGGACCTTACGTTCATTATAGCTTGGAAAGGAAAATCCAACAAGGGGCTTCGTCCGGAAAAAAGACGGTGATCAAGACTTGGTCTAGATCATCAATGATAACACCTGATTTTGTGGGATTTACGATAGCGGTTCATAACGGGAGGCAGTTTGTTCCTGTATATGTTACTGAAAACATGGTAGGTCATAAATTAGGAGAATTTTCGCCAACACGATCTTTTAGGGGTCATGCCGGGGCGAAGAATAAAGGTAAAAAGTAAGCTATGGGAGTTCGAAAAAGACAAATGGCCGAAAGAATCAAGGCCGAAAAGAAGCAAGTAGCATTTGCCAAATTGAATAATTGCCCTACCTCACCTCGAAAAATGCGTTTAGTCGCTGATTTGATACGTGGCGTGCAGGTTGAAAAAGCGTTGGCTATCTTGAAATTCAATTCCAAGGAAGCGTCCCGAAGGTTAGAGAAGTTAGTTCTTTCTGCTATTGCCAACTGGCAAGCGAAGAATGAGGATGCTGATATTGAGAGTGCGGACCTTTTTATTAAAGAGATTCGAGTAGATGGCGGTACCATGTTAAAGCGTTTGCGTCCGGCACCTCAAGGTAGGGCGCATAGAATTAGAAAACGTTCGAACCATGTTACTTTGGTTTTAGGATCTAACAATAATATAGAAAGCTAGAATGGGACAGAAAACAAATCCGATAGGAAATCGTCTAGGAATTATCAGAGGATGGGAATCTAACTGGTATGGTGGCAATGATTATGGAGACAAGCTAGCTGAGGATGATAAGATTAGAAAATATATTCATGCACGTTTGGCAAAAGCCAGTGTGTCTCGGATTATCATAGAGCGTACTTTGAAGTTGATTACGGTTACCGTAACTACCGCTAGGCCGGGTATCATTATTGGTAAAGGCGGTCAGGAAGTAGATAAACTTAAAGAGGAGCTCAAAAAAATTACCGCGAAAGAAGTTCAGATCAATATTCATGAAATTAAACGACCCGAAGTAGAGGCCAATTTGGTTGCTGCAAGTGTCGCAAGACAGATTGAAAGTAGAATCTCTTTCAGAAGAGCTATTAAAATGGCGATTGCGGCGGCAATGAGAATGAACGCCGAGGGTATTAAAATTCAAATTTCCGGTCGATTGAACGGTGCTGAAATGGCACGCTCTGAGTCTTATAAAGATGGGCGTATACCGCTATCTACCTTTAGAGCTGATATCGATTATGCCTTGCATGAGGCACACACGACCTATGGTCGTTTGGGAATCAAGGTTTGGATTATGAAGGGTGAAGTATATGGTAAGAGAGAGCTTTCTCCATTAGTAGGTATGTCAACTGGTTCAGGAGGCAACAAAGGAAAGCAAGACGGACCAAGAAAACGTCGTAAAAAGTAATTTTTAAAGAGACAGAACAATGTTACAGCCAAAAAGAACCAAGTTTCGTAAAATGCAGAAGGGCCGTATGAAAGGCTTTTCTTCTAGAGGGCATCAGCTTTCGAACGGAATGTTCGGTATCAAATCCTTGGAATCGAAATTTATTACCTCAAGACAAATTGAGGCGGCCCGTATTGCGGCGACAAGATATATGAAAAGGGAAGGGCAACTTTGGATTAAGATTTTTCCGGACAAGCCTATTACCAAAAAGCCTCTTGAAGTACGTATGGGTAAAGGAAAAGGTGCTCCCGAGTATTTTGTGGCAGTTGTGAAACCGGGAAGAATTATGTTTGAAGTGGCTGGGGTACCTGCATCAATTGCCAAGGAAGCTTTACGCTTAGCAGCTCAAAAATTGCCTGTGAAGACAAAATTCATTGTCGCACGTGATTTTGTTGAAGAAATTTAATCGATAGGAAGCATGAAAAAACAAGAAGTAAAAGAATTGTCTATCGAAGGGCTTAAAGAAAAGCTTGCCGAATACAAGAAACAGCATGCAGATTTGAAAATGGCGCATTTTGTTACGCCATTGGAAAATCCACTTCTAATAAGAAAAGTAAGAAGAACTGCTGCAAGATTGGCAACAGAATTAACTAAAAGGGAAAACCAGTAATTGGTTCTGCTTTATGGAAAAAAGAAACTTAAGAAAAGAGAGAGTCGGTGTTGTAACCAGTAATAAAATGGAGAAATCTATTGTTGTTGCCGAGGTTAAAAGAGTAAAACACCCAATGTACGGTAAGTTCGTTTTGAAGACTAAGAAATATGTCGCTCATGATGAGAAAAACGATTGTAAAGAAGGCGATACCGTAAAAATTATGGAAACCCGTCCGATGAGCAAGAACAAATGTTGGAGGTTAGTAGAAATCTTAGAAAGAGCTAAATAATTATGTTACAGCAGGAATCTAGACTAAAAGTAGCCGACAATACGGGGGCAAAAGAAGTTTTGACCATTCGTGTGTTGGGAGGCACCAAAAGAAGGTATGCATCTATAGGCGATAAGATTGTTGTTACGGTGAAGGAGGCAACTCCTAACGGTGGCATCAAAAAAGGCGCTGTCTCTACCGCTGTGGTGGTAAGAACCAAAAAGGAGGTAAGAAGGCCAGACGGCTCTTATATTCGGTTCGATGACAATGCCTGTGTTCTTTTGAACCCTACCGGCGAAATGAGAGGCACACGTGTCTTTGGACCGGTGGCGAGAGAGCTTCGTGACAAGCAGTTCATGAAAATTGTATCATTGGCCCCTGAGGTACTATAATTTAGAATGATGAAAAAATTAAAAATAAAAACAGGAGATACTGTCAGAATCATTGCCGGAGACCATAAAGGTGTTGAAGGCAAAGTGATGAAAGTGGATATCGCAAAGAACAAGGCTATTGTGGAAGGTGCCAATATGGTTTCCAAGCACGAAAAACCAAGTGCTAAGAATCCACAGGGTGGTATTGTCAAGAAAGAAGCCTTGATCCATGTTTCTAATCTGTCATTGATCGATGCCAAATCTGGGGATGCTACCCGTATAGGTTTCGACGTAAGAGATGGTAAGAAAGTACGGTTTTCCAAAAAATCCAACGAAGTAATTTAGTTATGGCATACGTAGCAAGATTAAAACAAGAATATAAAGACCGTGTCGTAGATGCGCTCAAGCAAGAGTTTGGTTACAAGAATGTAATGCAAGTTCCAAAGCTTCAAAAAATTGTCGTCAGTAGAGGTGTAGGTGCCGCTGTTGCAGATAAGAAATTGATAGAGCATGCAGTTGACGAGCTTACGCATATCACAGGTCAAAAGGCAGTATCAACAGTTTCCAAGAAAGACGTTGCGGCCTTTAAACTGAGGAAAGGAATGCCGATCGGGGCCAAAGTAACTTTGCGCGGAGAGCGTATGTATGAGTTCTTGGATCGTTTGGTAACCAGTGCCTTGCCTCGTGTAAGGGATTTCCAGGGAATTCGTGCAACTGGTTTTGATGGTAGGGGTAATTATAGTTTGGGGGTTACCGAGCAGATTATCTTTCCTGAAATCAATATTGATAAAATCAACAGAATTAACGGTATGGATATTACATTCGTAACTTCCGCAGAAACCGATAAAGAAGCAAAATCATTATTAACAGAATTGGGATTACCCTTTAAAAAGAACTAGTATGGCTAAGGAATCAATGAAGGCCCGTGAGAGAAAAAGGGCGAAGACAGTTGCAAAATACGCTGAGAAACGCAAAGCTTTGAAAGAAGCTGGTGATTATGAGGCATTGCAAAAGCTTCCAAAAAATGCCTCTCCGGTTCGTATGCACAATCGTTGCAAGCTAACAGGTAGGCCAAAAGGATATATGAGAACTTTTGGTATTTCTAGGGTGATGTTTAGGGAGATGGCTAATAAAGGGTTGATTCCCGGCGTGAAAAAAGCTAGCTGGTAAAATAATAATTGAACAACTGGTTTCAGGTTTAGCAATCATGCTAAAAACCGTTACCGAATTTAATAAAAATGGTTACAGATACTATTGCAGATTATTTAACACGAGTCAGAAACGCTAGTAGTGCGGGTCATAGGGTAGTTGAAATCCCTGCCTCTAATGTTAAAAAGGAAATCACCAAGATTTTATTCGATCAAGGTTATATTCTTAGCTATAAATTTGAAGAGGACAAAGTGCAGGGCACAATCAAAATCGCCTTGAAATATGATAAGGCGACCAAAGAGCCGGTAATTAGAAAAATTCAACGCGTAAGTAAACCAGGTCTACGAAAGTATACTGGGTCCGACACGCTACCAAGGGTTCTTAACGGGCTCGGTATTGCGATTGTTTCTACCTCACATGGGGTAATGACAAGTAAGCAGGCTAAAAGGGATAACGTAGGTGGCGAAGTATTGTGTTACGTATACTAATCGAAAGAAAGAAGTAGAAAATGTCTAGAATAGGTAATAATCCGATAGCAATTCCTGAAGGGGTGACTGTTGATGTTAATGAAGACATCATTACCGTAAAAGGTAAGTTGGGAGAGTTAAAACAAGAATTCTCAGGGGTTGAAGTAAAAGTAGAGGATGCACAGGTTTTTGTAACCAGGCCTTCCGATTCAAAAGAGCATAAGGCCAAGCATGGTCTTTATCGTTCTTTGGTATTGAATATGGTTGAAGGTGTTTCCAAAGGGTGGACCAAGGAATTGGAACTTGTGGGTGTAGGTTATAGAGCTAGTAACCAAGGTCAAAAATTGGATTTGGCCCTCGGTTTCTCCCATAACATTGTTTTTGAATTGGCTCCCGAAGTAACAGTGGAGACAATTTCTGAAAAAGGAAAAAACCCGATTGTAAAACTAACCTCTTTCGACAAGCAGTTGGTAGGGCATATTGCAGCGAAAATACGTTCGTTCCGTAAGCCTGAACCATACAAAGGAAAAGGTGTTAAATTCGTCGGTGAAGAATTGAGAAGAAAAGCAGGTAAATCAGCTTAATAATAGTATTATGGCATTGTCTAAGATTCAAAGAAAAGCTAGAATTAGAAAAAGGATTAGAAAAGTTTCCTTTGGTACCCAAGCACGTCCGAGGTTGTCTATTTTCCGTAGCAATAGCGAAATTTATGCTCAAATCATTAATGATCAAGAAGGAACTACCTTATTGGCTGTTTCCTCAAGAGATAAAGATTTGGCAAAAGAAAAGGGAACCAAAAGTGAGGTTGCGAACCTAGTTGGTAAAGCAGTCGCAGAAAAGGCGAAGAAAGCCGGTATTGATAAAGTTGCTTTCGACCGTGGTGGCAATTTATATCATGGAAGGATAAAATCTTTGGCCGAAGGCGCAAGGGAAGCAGGACTTCAATTCTAAATAAAATTTATGTACCAGAAATATAAAAACGTAGAGACTGTAAAACCGGGAGGTTTAGATCTAAAAGATAAATTGGTTGGCGTACAGCGGGTAACCAAGGTGACAAAAGGTGGTAGAGCTTTTGGTTTTTCGGCCATTGTGGTTGTAGGAGATGAGCATGGGGTTGTAGGTCACGGTCTAGGTAAATCCAAGGAGGTTGCAACTGCGATCGCGAAAGCGATCGAAGATGCTAAAAAGAACCTTATTCGTATTCCATTGAATGGTCATACCCTTCCGCATGAGCAGAAAGGAAAGTTTGGTGGTGCTCGGGTATATATTCAGCCAGCTTCGCATGGTACAGGTGTAATTGCAGGTGGTGCCGTAAGATCGGTTCTAGAATCTGTGGGAGTTCATGATGTGTTGTCTAAGTCACAAGGATCTTCGAATCCACATAATGTAGTGAAAGCAACTTTTGATGCCCTTTTACAGTTAAGAGATGCCGGTACCGTCGCCCGTCAAAGAGGGGTGTCTTTGGAAAAAGTTTTTAAAGGATAAGAATAATAGTATAAGTACACAGTGCATAGGATAGTACTCCTAGGTGCTAAATGCTCAGATAGCGATGGCAAAGATCAAAGTAAAGCAGGTTCGAAGTAGTATTAAAAAGTTACAGAACCAAAAAAGAACCCTAGCGGCGCTGGGTTTGAAGGGAATAGGACAGGAAGTGGAACATGAAGCTACTCCTAACATTCTCGGAATGATAGATAAAGTTAAACACTTAGTCTCTACCGAAGAGGCTTAATACATATTGTTGAGATGAATTTAAGCAATTTGAAGCCAGCCGAAGGTGCTGCCAATAGAGCGGGAAAGATCGTAGGTAGAGGACAGGGCTCCGGTAAAGGAGGTACGGCTACTAGAGGGCACAAAGGTGCCAAATCTAGATCTGGTTATTCTAAGAAAATCGGATTCGAAGGTGGGCAAATGCCTTTACAGAGACGTGTGCCTAAGTTTGGTTTTACCAATATCAACAGAAAGGAATATCAAGGAATCAATCTTGATAAACTGCAGGATCTTGTTGAGAAGAAAGCAGTGAAAGATGCAGTGGCGTTCGAGGATTTGATTGAAAACAGATTGGCCCGTAAAAACGACCTGGTAAAAATATTAGGTGGTGGAGAGTTAAAAACAGCTCTTAAGGTAACGGCACATAAATTTACTGCCAGTGCAAAAGCGGCTATCGAGGCTGCTGGAGGTGAGGCTATAAGTTTGTAAGCGAAATATACTATGAAGAACTTTTTCGAGACCATATCCAATATTTGGAAGATAGAAGAGCTTAGGAACAGGATCCTGATTACTTTGGGACTTCTTTTGGTATACCGTTTTGGTTGCCAGATCGTCTTGCCGGGAATCGATTCGACCCAGCTAGGCTCCCTTGCCGATGGAACGGATCAGGGAATCTTTGGTCTTTTAAATGCATTTACAGGAGGAGCGTTTTCGAATGCTTCTATTTTTGCATTGGGTATTATGCCCTACATTTCTGCTTCGATCGTAGTGCAGCTGATGGGAATCGCAATTCCTTATCTTCAAAAACTACAAAAAGAAGGGGAAAGCGGCCGTAAGACAATCAATCAAATTACAAGATGGCTTACCATCGGTATTTGTATCGTGCAAGCGCCCGCCTATTTATATGGGCTAGAAGCTTTTGGTGTACCCGATTCGGCTTTTGTGCTTGGAAAAGGAATTGACTTTATGATTCCCTCGGTAATTATATTGGTTACAGGTTGTGTAGTGGCCATGTGGTTGGGAGAAAAAATTACCGACAAAGGAATCGGGAATGGTATTTCACTATTGATCATGATCGGTATCATTGCAACGATGCCTCAGTCATTTGTTCAAGAATTTGTTTCAAGAACTGCGAATAATACAGGTGGGCTTATGTTCATCTTGGTTGAAGTGATTATCTGGTTTTTAGTGATACTTGCAAGTGTACTATTGGTTATGGCAACAAGACAAATTCCTGTACAGTACGCAAGAAGAACGGCTTCTGGTGGTTATGAGAAAAACGTAATGGGATCGCGACAGTATATCCCTCTCAAGTTGAATGCATCAGGGGTAATGCCGATCATCTTTGCACAGGCGATTATGTTCGTGCCGGGTCTAATAGGAAGTAGTTTTGATGACACTGCGGTCGGACAATGGATTCAGGTGCAGTTCAGCGATATATTCGGATGGGCCTATAACCTGTTATTTGCCTTTTTAATTATCGTGTTTACGTATTTCTATACTGCGATTACCGTACCAACCAATAAAATGGCCGATGATTTAAAGCGTAGCGGTGGTTTTATTCCAGGCATTCGCCCTGGAAAGGAAACGGGAGATTTCTTGGATAAGATTATGTCCTTGATTACGCTGCCCGGTTCTGTCTTTTTAGCATTGCTGGCTATTTTACCGGCGATAGCAGTTAAATTGATGGGTATACAAGCAGGATGGGCTTTGTTTTATGGTGGTACTTCACTCTTGATTATGGTGGGTGTCGCTATTGATACGGTGCAACAAGTAAATGCATATTTGTTGAATAGACATTATGATGGTCTTATGAAGACCGGTAAAAACAGAAAAGTAGCATAATTTATGGCTAAACAGGCAGCAATAGAACAAGATGGGAGTATAATCGAGGCATTGTCCAACGCAATGTTTCGCGTAGAGTTGGAGAATGGTCACGTAGTAACCGCACACATCTCTGGAAAAATGCGCATGCATTACATCAAATTGCTTCCTGGAGATAAGGTGAAATTGGAGATGAGTCCGTATGACTTGTCCAAAGCTAGAATTACTTATAGATATTAAGAAACAAGGATGAAAGTTAGAGCATCAATTAAGAAAAGAAGTGCCGACTGCAAGATTGTTCGCAGAAAGGGCGTGTTGTACGTAATCAACAAAAAGAATCCTAGATTCAAACAAAGACAAGGATAATTATGGCAAGAATTGCAGGTATA
>CALLVX010000114.1 GCA_938010765.1 uncultured Flavobacteriaceae bacterium
AATAGGGTGGAGACAACTAATGCAAATAGTAGGGCACTGAAATTGGTTTTCATGTGTAGCAAGTTTATTTATATAAGGAATGGTCTTTCCGTAAACAAGATAACATAATTCTCGCTTAAGATGTAAATTGGGCTTGTGAGGCCTGCCGTCATCAGGGATGATATATGGTTTTTGTCATTGGTGCCTGCTAGAATGCAGGGAAAGTTGGTCAAGGGGGGGTAGCTTACATACTATTTCTCCTAGGTGGCCTTTGAGATGGGGTGTTGCCGGCACTTAAATTGGTTTCGCTCTTCCTTTTTGTGGGCATGGCGGATAGGTTCAGAGGTGTGGTCAGTTGCGCTAAGTTTGGCGCTGTGGCAGGTGCGTGTTTTTTTTGCAATTCCTTTATGAGATCAATTTTTTCACTCAAAGATCGTTCTACAATTTCCATGATTTCATCATCTTCAACGTCCCTAATTTGTTCCCGTAATTCCGCTTCTTGCGCTTGGTTATCCAACAAGGGCACAACATCTGGTTCTTCATAGTATTTCGACATTAGTTCTGGTCCATGGGTTTGTAAGGCCTCCCCGAGTTTTTTCCCAAAGTCCTTTATGAGTTTTTCCCTATTACTGAGGAACCCGTGGCTTGCAAGAAATACCTCTTTTATATTTTTGAGTTTGTTAGGGTCAAGGACATACCTATCTTGTTGGTTCCTCAAAAGAGCACCATTGGGATTGGTCTTGCAACACAGTTTTGCACATGCCACTGCCACCCGATGGGTCACTTGGTCGAATGCATACTCAACGTAATTTGTCTTTGAAGGCAGGCGTGGCCTAGTTCCTTCAATTTTTAGTGGGTTGTCTGGGTTATTTTCCGCCCCGGCCAAAAACAATGCATTCATTAGCCCCTGTACTTGTTCTATTGTTTCGTTCTCATTCAATAGCTCTTTAAGTTTTGTGGTAATCTCGTGTTGCATTGCCATGCCTATTACTAAATCGGGCATGTCCTCGGTAGGGTCCTCTATATCCTTTAAAAGTGTTCCTACGAAAACCTGGGTTAGTAACTCCTTTACCGGAGTTCCACAATCTCCCAATGCGGTCGCCATCTTTTGAAGGGTGAATTCACTTTCATCACTATCGGTATTTAAAGCTATTTCCAGCATGCCTTTTGCCGTCGGTATATATACTTCTTCAGCATAACTTCCGGTAATCGGTAGTTTGCCCAAAAATTCGGTCACGACTTGTTTGCAGTTCCTTTCCCTTTGCGTATACCCTTCCCCGATCGTAAAGCTACCGGCGGTCAAGGAATTTATTTTGGAAAGTATTTCGGCGCTCTCCCCCGAAAACAACTTATCCAAGACCCTTTCAATGGGTATTTCCACTTCATTGGCTGCCATGTTGGTCTCAACTACACCGTATCGAAAACTAGCGAACAACCAGTGCATGGTTTCCTCCGATAGCGGGTTGTTTTGAAGCCCTAAAGTTTGTAGGTTTACATTTGCCAGCTTTTCAGGTACTGCCGAAAGTTGATTGTTACCAAGGTACAACTCATGCAGTATGGGAAGGTTGCCAAGCTCATCGGGCAGAGATGTCAACCGATTACTGGAAAGATCCAACGTGCTAAGCATATAAGGTGTCGCAATCTCTGGTGGTATGGAATCAAAGGTATTATTGGCCGCCAACAAGGTTTGAAGGTGCCCCAAAGAACAAATTTCTTTGGGAAAAATCCTAAATTCGTTGTTTGATATCTCGAACTCTTCAAGTTTAGAAAGGTTTTCAAATTCTGGAGGAAGGGTCCAAAGCTTGTTATCTGGTAAAACAAGCGAAGTAAGTCTGCTAAGTTTTCCGATCTCGGGTGGAAGGGACGTAAGTCCACTTTCGGAGACCTCAAGTACAGTGAGTTGATCAAGATCCCCAATTTCTGAGGGAAGGGTAGGCAAGTTGTTTTCTGAGAGGTTTAATACTGTAAGGTCGTGGATTTGTTTCATACTGGGAATCAACCCTGCGAGCTCTTCAGTGGTCAGTTGCAACCCTTTCAAATCCAGTATATTGGAACCGCTGAATGTTGCATTCATGATTCTTACTTCCGCTTCTGCTACTTGGCCCATATTGTTCGTTCAGATAGAAATAAGTATGTTGAAAGTAGGAGTACCCCCAATTTTTTTTAAAGATTAACTGTAATTTATGAATTCTATCGGGTTTTAATTTGTGCCAGGGGCCAGACCTAAGGCTTGTACGCTACTTAGTTATATAAAAGAGTTACCTATGAATTAACGATCTCACTTGTTCTAGGTCGTTATTTCATGGTACCGGTTTTCTACTTTGCCTCAGGGTATTCCCTGAGGGGATCAATTAAGGGAGTCCCATGACTGTTTCTGTTCTTGATGGTTTGATCTTGGCCGTACTAAACAATACGAAACCCATAAAACAGCTATCTATTTGTCATCTTCTTTTTAAATTGTGTCATGGAATTTGGACTATACAACTTTTAAAATATTAAAAATCAATTGATTAAAATGATTTCAAGAAATAGAGCATTTTATTTAAAAGCCGAGTTACCTCTATTCTTGTACTTTTTAAAAACAGCTAGTAGATTCTATTGCTTGGGGATATTACTCCGTAGCCGATACCGGAAGTATGCGTGAGCAGTTGCCGAATGGTAATTTGGCTGGCTGCCGGTTTTGTAGTGTAGGTATAGTCGGCTTCATTGAAGGTATCTAAAAGCTGCGCTTCTCCAAACTCGGGAATGTATTTTGATATGGGATCGTCTAAAAGAAAATGGCCTTCTTACCAAAGCATCATTACAGCCGTAGAAGTGATAGCCTTGGTCTGGGATGCGATTCTAAAAATACTGTTCTTTTCCATTGCTTTTTTGGCACCGTTGTCGGCCATACCATAAGCCTTATGGAAAACGATTCGGCCATTTCTTGC
>CALLVX010000115.1 GCA_938010765.1 uncultured Flavobacteriaceae bacterium
CATCATTTCGGGCAATTCAAGATGTCCTATTCGTTTTAGATTGTTTTCTACCTCTTTCTGCTTGTAAAAAAGTTGGTGCTCATAGCCCATGTCCTGCCATTTGCATCCACCACAGGTTCCAAAATGTTCACAAGTAGGGGGCACTCTTTTATCCGATAAGGTGTGAAACTGGGTGGCAACTCCCTCAAAATAAGCTTTTCTCTTCTTTGTTGTTTGTACATCTACCACATCACCGGGAACGGTATTGGTAAGGAATATGACCCGTCCATCGGGTGCCTTGCCTATTGTTTTGCCCTTTGCGCCCGCATCTACTACCGCTACATTTTCAAAAAGGGGGCGTTTGTTCTTTCTTCGCATGCAGCAAAAGTAACAATCGCATTGCATTTATAACTCCTATCTTTAGAAGTAAACTATTAAAAAAAGTTAAAAAAGTGAACCTTTCGAAACTTCTCCTGTCTTTAGAATAGATAATCATAGATGACTTCTCAAAAAGTATTTGATGCATTGCTCGTATTGCGGCACCAGGCCCGAGATAAAAAAGCAATGACCCTTTTGGTAAAACGTCATCACAAACGTTTGTGCAAGCACTCTTAGTGGTATACAAAAGATATGGATGTAGCCCAGGATATCGTGCAAGATTCGTGGGGTGTTATTCTCAAAAAGATTGGCAGTCTCAAAGATGCCAATGCTTTTGGAAGCTGGTCAATGCGAATCGTAACTAGAAGGACCTTGAATTTTTTGCGACGCAATAAACATTTAGCGTTAAAGGCAGAACAACTTGCGGCCGTAGCAGAAGAAATACCGGACTTAATGCAAAAAACGTCTGAGATAAAAAGGTTGGCAGCAGCGATAAAAGAGTTGCCCAACGACCATCAAGTAGTACTTAAATTGTTTTACACAGAAGGGTTTTCCTTAAAGGAAATAAGTGCCATTCTCGAGATTTCGGTGGGTACGGTGAAATCTCGCCTGTTTCATGCACGTGAAAAACTAAAAAAAGTGTTGAAAAATTAAAAAGATAAGCTATGAAAAGAGACTTGGAAAAAATAGACGAATTGATTAGAGAAACCTTGAACGTAGAGGAGGCACAGTTCTACGATTCATTGGAAGAACGAAACCTTTTTGGAAAACTAGGAGAAGTGTACAAAGGGAAAATGGGCTGGTTGATAGTGGTAATGAATCTAGTAACCCTCGTTTTTCTAGGTTTGTTCGTGTACTGTTTGGTCCAATTTTTTGAAACGAATGATACCAATATGCTCATCAAATGGGTTTTGGGAGGGTTTATATGTTGGAGCTTCATGGCGATGATCAAATTATACATTTGGATGCAAATGAACAGAAATGATGTTTTACGCGAACTAAAAAGAATCGAATTGCAATTGGCGGTGCTTAAGGAACGAAATACAACTAACAAATAAAGGGAGCCTCATAAATGAAGCCCCCTTTTTGGGATTGAATATCCCAACTGAAACAAACTGTGTTAACGGTTAGTGTTATTGAATTTATCCAGTATGCGTTCCATTTGTTTACCTGCAGCTGCCCTACCACCAAGACCAAACGATAGTGCTATGGTAACGGCAACCGTTCCTAAAGTAATTCCAAATGCTAGGTTGATGATGTTGTCACCGATGCCCATGGTCTTTAGTCCCATGGCCAGAAATATGGCCAGCACGCAGATCCGTACGATCGAAGCTATAAAGCCATTGTTGTTCTTTGCCATGCTTTGATGCGCCAGTGTTGCGATCCAGTTTCCTAGGAATAAGATTACCAGTCCGAAAAGTACGTTCCCGGAGATACCGACTACAGTATTCAAGATTTCGGTCAGTTTTGCGAATTCGAGTTTTTCGATAGCGGTCATCAATCCGAAAATTATGATAAAAAAGAAGGCAACATTGGCAACGATGTTAGGGATGTTCACTTTGCCCGTTAGACTGCCTAGGTTCATACTTTTAAGTAATTTATCAAGCTGAAGGCTTTCCAACAAATCCTTAATAAGTTGCGTAACGAATCTACCCCCGACCACGAAAAATAACATGATTAAGACAGCCACTAAAATTTTTGGAATTGCGGCAAAGAATTGTTGAAGCATATGGGTGGCTGGTTCTGAAATGGCTTCCATATTAAGAATATTCAAAGCGGCGATTAATAAGGGAATAAAGATGAAGATAAATACTATCTTTTTAAGGATGCCCACCAAATCCAAATTTTCGGGAAGTCGAAGTTTGGGCACCAAATTCTGAAGTGTCTCTCCAGATAAACCCACTAGTTCCGCGACAATCGTGGCTAACATATAACCCACATAGGCGACTAAACCAGCACCTACAATATTGGGAATATACGTCAAGAAACTGTTCAATAAATTTTTTACGGGGTCTAGGACACTGGTCATCCCCAATTTCTCTAGTACAAGCATAAAAACAAATATCATCATGAGGAAATAGATCAATTTCCCAATGAATTTTGATAGCGTAATTTTATTGGAACCTAATTTGTCGTCTATTTTAGTCCGTTTAATGAGTTTGGTAACTAATCTGCGCACAAACCCTGCAACAAACCATCCAATAATCAAGATTGCCAATGCGGCAAGGGTATTGGGGAGAAAATCTCCCGTTGAAGCTGTTAATTTTTCTAGAATGTTCTCTAAGTAATTCATATCGTTGTTGTTTTCTCGTTGGTATATAGGTTTAGACACACCCTAGGGATGAAAGGTCACTATTTGTCGGTACAAATCGCTTCAATTCCTTTTAAAGGCCCTGGATTAAACAAATAATATTGTTATTTTTGTTGTGGTTATCAGAGGATGATTTCTCTCCTACGCTGAATTTTCGACACTTCGAAAGGAAAAAGGTACAGAAGGAATTGCTAAAGTTTTATTTAAAGTAATTTTTTATCATGTCAGTTTTAGAAAGAATAACTTCTAAAGATGCGATTGCATTGGAGGATAAACACGGCGCTCACAATTACCACCCCTTACCGGTTGTTTTAAGTCGAGGAGAAGGTGTGTACGTGTGGGATGTAGAAGGAAAACGGTATTATGATTTTTTGTCGGCTTATTCTGCCGTCAATCAGGGACATTGTCACCCGAAAATAGTTGGTGCTATGACGGCGCAGGCGCAAACTTTGACACTTACTTCCAGAGCATTTCACAACGATATGCTGGGCAAGTATGAAAAATACGTCACCGAAACATTCGGTTTTGATAAAGTATTGCCCATGAATACGGGTGCCGAGGCCGTTGAGACAGCTTTGAAGCTTTGTCGTAAATGGGCTTATGAGAAAAAGGGGACCCCTGAAAATCAAGCGAAGATTATTGTTTGCGAAAATAATTTTCACGGGAGAACAACTACGATTATTTCTTTTTCCAATGACCCTGTAGCGCGCAAGAATTTTGGTCCGTACAGCGATGGTTTTATCAAGATAGCATACGATAATTTAGAGGCCTTGGAAAAAGCTTTGGAAAATGACCCCAATGTAGCCGGTTTTTTGGTAGAACCAATTCAAGGAGAGGCAGGTGTATATGTGCCCTCTGAAGGATATCTTGCGGCAGCCAAAGCATTATGTGAAAAGCACGGTGTACTGTTCATTGCCGATGAGGTTCAAACGGGTATAGCACGTACTGGGCGACTTTTGGCAACCTGCGGTAACTGTTCATGTGCAGATAAGCACTGTAGTGGTAGTCCTGAGACCAAGCCGGATATTCTAATTTTAGGGAAAGCCTTATCAGGAGGGGCGTACCCAGTGTCAGCGGTTTTAGCAAATGATGCGGTTATGGAAGTGATACGCCCAGGAAACCACGGGAGTACTTTTGGTGGAAATCCTGTTGCTGCAGCAGTGGGTATCGCGGCGTTGGAAGTTATAAAAGAGGAGGCATTGGCAGAGAATGCCTATGAACTCGGACTCTTGTTTAGAGCAGAACTGAATACGTTTATTGCAACAAGTACGATTGTGAAATCGGTTAGAGGAAAGGGATTGCTCAATGCTATTTTGATCAATGATACCGAAGAGAGCTCAACGGCATGGGACATTTGTATGGCCCTTAAAGAGAACGGACTTTTGGCGAAACCCACACATGGGAATATCATACGCTTTGCGCCGCCCTTGGTTATGAATCGAGAACAATTGCTCGATTGTGTAGGGATTATTTGTAAAACCTTGAAACAATTTGAAAAATAAAAAAAGCCCCTGACTGTAAAGTCAGGGGCTTTTTTGTTGTATATGATTTTATCGTTATCTAAACCCGCCTTCCGCAGCAATAAAGGCTATGATTATACCGAAGTATACAATCGTTAAAATCAATGTAATCAATGACAGGGCAAGACCAATGTAAGAAAGAACTTTACCGGTTTTTACATTGTCATACCCACTATATACTCCAGGATTTTCCAAGTGCAAGCGTTCTGCCTTTTTTGCATTGGAGAGTCCTATAAAACTAAAAATAGCAGCAAAGGGTCCACAACAGACGAATACCAATACAATTGATAGTATCCCAAATGTTAGGGCATTACTTGCACCGGGTAAAGTTTCTTGGTTCATACGCGCTTGGTTGCTATTGCTCTATTCCATATTGTTCCATGGCCTCGTTTACTTTTTCCATGTAGCCTTCGATACCACCCATCTGGTAAATGCTAAATATGCTCCATAGGAAATAAGCCGCTCCAATTCCAAAAACGACCCAAGCAAGCGTTTTAGCTGTTTTTAATTGTGGATAGTTCGAATAGCCTTCCGGATTGGCCTGATACTTTTTTTCATCACTATTTACTAAAAACAGACCGATACCCCCAAAAAGAATACCGGGTATTCCTGCAAAACAGCAACATACAAATCCGAGAATAGCCATTACGAGGGCAATCGTAACATTGGGTAATTTTTGTTGATCCATAATAATTTAAAGTTTATTTAGTTAGATAAATTTTAAAAGAAAATTTCCCAATATCAAGACAACCGTCATAATCATAAGGGTATTGATAATGAGATTGGCATTCTTAATTTTGAAAAATGAATTCGCAGTTAGAAAAATAGTTAGGGGAATCATGGTAGCCATGGCCGGGTACATCAGAAAAGATTCGACGAATTCTCCCCGAATCAAAAAAACAATAGATCGTTGAATACCGCAACCAGGACAATCCACGTCAAATAACCGCTTGCTAAAGCAGGGTAGCATAAAATCTTCCAATGCCAAAAAAAAAGTGGCCAATCGCATGTGGTATAACATCATAATTCTTCTGAAAAATACCATTATTTTTGGAATAAAAATAAAAAGATGGAGGTTTTTGCGGTAGGAGATCAGGTAGAGACGATCGATGATACGATTAAAGGAAGCATCGTTGCAATAACGGGGAGTACTATTACCATTGAAAGCGAAGAGGGCTTTTTATTACATTTTACCCCTGCTGAACTAATGAAGATTGATGGTGTACCAAAAATAAGAGTGACAAACTATGAAGCTGCCCTTATAAAAAAAGAGAAGGAACCTACTAGGAAGCGGCCTGCAAAACCTGTTAAGTCAAAGGAACGCAATGCCCCGAGAATGGAAGTTGATCTGCATATTAATCAATTGACGTCCTCTACTAAAGGAATGTCGAATTTCGATATTCTAAATCTACAGCTCGAAACCGCAAAAAGACAATTGTTGTTCGCAATGGATAAGAGGATTCAAAAGGTAGTGTTTATTCATGGGGTAGGCGAAGGGGTGCTAAAAGAAGAGTTATACTATCTTTTTAAGCGATATGAGAATGTTTCTTATTACGATGCCGATTATCAAAAATACGGTTTGGGGGCAACGGAAATCTATATTTATCAAAGCAGTTAATTACCCTAGTTGGTCTCAGCGGGTTTTAATGTGGTCACGGTACCAAAATCATTAATGGTCAAATCGGTAATTCGCGTATTTGTAGAAGTAACCAATGATATCTCGCTGAAAGTGATTTGATGGGTGAATGTAAGACTATCCGTTGTGGTCGTAACGATAGTGACATCTCCGCTTTGTGCCGGAATTTCCTCTAGAACTTGCGGAGCGGTCAATGGGACCGTCGCACAGAAGTAATCGTTGGTCACTACGTCGGAAAAAATACGGTAGGTAATCATCGACGGTCCCGAGTTACTGACGGTACTCGTGACAGTTCCCACTTCATTGACTAAAAGATTTGCAGGAAGTTCGAGAATCAATGCCTCATCCGAATTGATCTTAAAAAGCACATTTTCAATAGCGATTTCGACCGTTTCGCAGTTTTGAATATCAAAACTATCAAAATCCAAGGTTTCTATTTGAAGGTCTCCATCATTACATCCATTTAAGATGAAAATAAAAACCAAACTAAACAACCAACTTTTCTTCATACTTCAAATTTAAATGAAATTCCCGATAGGACTCGCTTGAATGGGATAGAAATTAACTTATTTAAGTTATTTTTGGGAAACAAAAATTGTCAGGAATTGGAGCAAAAAAGAGTATATCTAGATAATGCGGCGACGACTAGGGTACGCCCCGAAGTCATCGAAAAAATGCAGGAAGCATTGGCCAATTTCTACGGGAACCCTTCATCTACTCACAGTTTTGGTCGTTCGGCTAAGACGGCGGTAGAAACAGCTCGCAAGACCATCGCAAAATACGTGAACGCCCAGCCTTCCGAAATCGTTTTTACCTCTGGCGGTACCGAGGCCGATAATATGATCATGCGTTGCGCTGTACGTGATTTGGGTGTGAAAACTATTATTACTTCCAAGATAGAGCATCATGCGGTCTTACATACGGCCGAGGATTTAGAAAACGAAGATGGTATTTCTTTGCAATTCGTATCTCTTGATAGCCACGGTTGTCCTAATTTGCAGCATTTAGAGGAACTATTACAAGACAACGATTCTAAGAAACTAGTTAGCTTAATGCATATCAATAACGAGGTAGGAACTAGAATTGATATCAAGAAAGTGTCGGAAATTTGTCAAAGACACGGAGCATTGCTACATTCAGATACAGTACAATCTATAGGACATTATGAATGGGACTTAAAAGAAGTGCAGATTGACTTTTTAACAGCGGCAGCCCATAAGTTTCATGGCCCCAAGGGTATCGGTTTTGCGTTTGTTCGCAAGAATTCCGGTATTAGGGCATTTATTTCTGGGGGCTCCCAAGAACGAGGGTTTAGAGGTGGAACGGAGTCTTTTCACAATATTGTAGGTCTAGAGCAGGCTTTTATTATGTCTTATGATCACTTAGAAGAAGAACGGGCATATGTAACCGAGTTGAAACGGTATTTCATCGAACGAATGAAGTCCGAGTTACATGGGACCAAATTTAACGGGCACTCGGGCGATTTGGAAAAAAGCACCTATACCTTGGTAAATGTTTGTTTACCGGTAGATTCCCAAAAAGCATTGATGCTTCTTTTTCACTTGGATATCAAGGGTATAGCGTGTTCAAAAGGCAGCGCCTGCCAATCGGGAAGTGATAAAGGTTCCCATGTGTTGAATGAGTTATTGGGTGAAGGGGATCTAGCGCGTCCTTCCTTGCGGTTTTCTTTTTCGAAATACAATACCAAGGAAGAGCTAGATTATGTAATTACCGTTTTAAAGGAATTTGTAGAAAGTTGATCTACCGATTCTTTTTCTCCCTTCTTTTTTCCCGATCATAAGGAAATTTTCGTGTGGCGAGTTTCATCATACGATCTATAAGGTCATCGGTGTTTTTGCCCGATTTCTTATTTATCTTTTTCTCATACTTCCATAGCAGTTTACCGCTGCCTCCATCACTTATTTTCATCCCGATACGACCGTAATCGGCTTCCCCTAAAAAGTAGTCAATAATACTAAATTTAGTAGCTACGCCTTTGGATAAAAGTACGTTAAGATCAAGGTTGCCGCTAATAATACCATCAACTTTTAGAATTTCGCTTAGCTCTTTAATAGTATAGACATCCATATTTTCATAAGAGATGTTATTTTGGGCGAGCATCGCATTGGTGTTTTCGGTATTCTGAAATTCTACAGAAAACTTTTTCTTTTTCTTTCTTCGGGAAAAATAAGTTTCCAAAGCGTCTTGCACCGCTAGGCCTTCTTTTTTTTCAAGTGCTCTAAGTTCTTCCTTGGTCATATCGTCTTTTAAATCCAAATGGGTTAAAAACGGCAAAATGGCCAACACTTTGTGCTCCTTGCTAAGTTCATTGAACTTAGCGCTCTCGTATATATTCTTTTGGGAATACCCCAACAGGGCAAAAAAGAGGAATAATATTGGTATAAATCTGTTTTTCATTTGCTATATGGCTACCTGATATCAAAATCGCATACTTAACCGTAGGTTAAAAACTCTACTGGTAAGAAAATTAGGTACTGCGAATTGCTGTTTGCTATCAACATCCCGAACCCAAGTATTTGTAATTGAGTTTTGGGTATTGAACAAATTGAATATTTCAAAACCACCACTTAAGTCTTTAAAACGATAAAGCCAGTGGCCTTTTGGGTATTTTTTGTTACTATCTACAAAAATATAGGAAATTCCTAAATCTGCCCTTCTATAATCTCTTAATCTATTCTGAAAAATATAGGGGTCCGCATAATTGGGGGATCCTCCTGGTACTCCGGTATTATATACCAGATTCATATACATTTTTAAACTCGGAATATTGGGCACATAATCTTGAAATAGGATACCCAGTTTTAGGCGTTGATCGGTGGGTCTAGAAATATAGCCGCGATTATCGATGTTTTCCTCCGTTTTTAGGTAGCCGATACTTACCCATGACTCCGTACCAGGAACGAAAGCACCGCTCATACGAAGCTCGGCCCCATATACATACGCATCGGCATTATTGTCGGCGGCATATCGAATACGCACATCTTCCAAAGTATAGGGATTTACATTGCTGAGCCCCTTATAATATGCTTCTCCCGTAAGCGTGAAAGGGCGTTCCCATAAATTAAAACTATATTCGTTCCCCAGCACAAAATGAATCGATTTTTGTGCTTTTACATTCGGGTTAATTACTCCATTGCGGTCTCTCAATTCCCGATAAAAAGGCGGTTGTTGGTACACACCTCCCGAAATACGAAAAAGCATGTCCCGTTTCCAATTCGGTTTGATGGCAAATTGTGCCCTTGGACTTATAATGAATTGCGATACTTTTTCTAACCCTTGACCGCTTACGGTCCATTGTTGTGCTCTTAGGCCAATGTTGTAATAAATTTCATTATCCAACCATTTTTTTTGATCGCTGTATTGAAGAAAACCGCTTAGCCTATTTGTTTTTACGAAATTGATGGCACTTAAACCGTCAAAAGGAACTATTGGCGAAGTAAAAGGTTCTTCTGGTTGGTTGTTTATAAATTCGGGTAGGGGAGGACGAATAAAAATTCCTGCGGAGTCGATAAATTCCGATTCGCGAATTCGATCTCGAATGTCTTCGTGGGTGTATTTCGCGCCCCATTCGATTACGCTATTATTTTTCGCAAAACGTCCCTTGTGCTGTACATTAAAAATAAGGGCGTCTAGGTCATTTCTTGCCCGATTGATTTCGGTGCCCAAACCTCGCGAAGCGGTTACCTCTCCTAAGTTGTCACTTCCCAAATTGGTGTCGATTTCTCCTAGCGCGTATTGCGCTATAACATCGGAATATTCTTCCTCCGTGGTATGGTAAACGGAAGAAATTAGTTTTAGGGTAACGTTTTCATCTAAAACATAATGGGCCTTGAAAGCTCCCAAAGCGGTGTCGAAACGGTTATTCTCCTGCCCCTCATATACTACGATAAGCGCTCTGGGGGCGTCTAAAGTCCCAAAGCTCGTTTCTCTATTTATGGGTTCGTTCTGGTAATCGTTGACAGAAATATTCCCTAAAAAATTGAGCGTAAACCTGCTGGAAAAGCGATAGGTGAAATACCCTTGAAAATCGGCAAAAGTGGGCGTTAGGTTCGATTGCGTATCCAGACTATTCACCAATAGGCTGTTATTTCTATAACGAAGACCTACGATACCGCTAAAATTTTTATTCTTAGAAAGGGTTTCTACCGCAGCGGCCGCACCAAGAAAACTCAGATCTAAACTTGCACCAAAAGAAGTTGGGTTTTTATAGGTTATATCGAGTACAGAGGAAAGTTTGTCCCCGAATTTTGATTGAAAACCTCCTGCGGAAAATTTCAGACTTTGTACCAAATCACTATTTACAAAACTAAGACCTTCCTGTTGGGCGGATCTAATTAGAAAGGGGCGGTACACCTCTATTTCGTTTACATAAACCAAGTTTTCATCATAGTTTCCTCCCCGTACCGAATACTGAGTGCTCAGCTCATTGCTTGAAGATACTCCGGGTAACAGTTTCAATACATTTTCGACGCCCGCATTGGCCCCGGGTATTTTTCGAACAAGCTCAGGAGAGACGGTTACAATACCGGCTACTTGTTTTTCTCCTGTCGGACTTACGGTAACGCCCGCAATTTGGATGACATCTGTTTTTAGGACAGGGTTAAACTCATAGGTTTCATTTGTCGTTAAAATAAGATTTTCCAAAACCACCTTCTTATGCCCAAGGTGCGAAAATGTAAGGGTCGTTTGTTTGTCGGCCACTAGTTCTAACACATAAAACCCATCTTGGCTAGAGAAACTCCCGTTGCTATCGGAAGTAACATTCACCCCTGAAAGGGGCTTATTATCCTTATCAAGCACAACTCCGGTGATCGTCGCCGTCTGCGCGTTGACTCCAAAGAAAAGGAGGGAGGAACCCAAAAAGAAAAGAAGTTTAATGCCCTTCAAGAGATTTATTTTCTATAAAATGTGCTATCGTAGGTAGTTGTATTTCCTACATTATCGGTCACCGTTACTTGAAGCTCGCATTGTGTTTTATCCAAAATTTTGTCATCAAAATTATAGGTGAGCGTATTCGTCTTTGGTTCGTATTCCATAAGAATCCAATTTCCGTTCAGGGTGGCCGAATAGGTTTTCACTCCACTGAGATCGTCCGAAATGCGCAGGCTAAGATAGCTATAGTTGTTCAACCATTGGCTTTCTTTAAAGTTTTTCGAGCTAATTTTTGGGGCTATTGTATCTCTTGCTAGGGTGTAAGTGCCTAAATTTCGAGTTCTAGTTGTGAAGGTATTGCCTCTTTTATAGGTAGAGGCGTGACTTGGCCTGCCTTTTTTATCGAGCCGAGCTATGAACAATTGTTTTCTTGTTTCCTTGTCATACTTGCTGACATCAAAAGTAATGGTGAATTTACGATGAGCTGGCACCCTGCCGGTATGTATGCCGACCGTACCATCGCCTTTCTTTAAATCAATGTAGAAGTCTTTATAGAAGGTATTCGCAGGAAAATATACCTTCGCCGCCCCTAGATCATAATTATTGTTCTTTTTGGCGACCAGGTAGGTATCGGTCTTTTCGTCTTCCTTTTCTTTTTTGATTTCTTCCTTCTTGCCTTCAATGGGGATGATTACTTTCGTCTCATTGCCGGCCCAGTCTTTTAATAACAAGGTGGCACTGTATCGCATACCGGCTTCAATGGGAATCTTTCCGTCGTTATACAGGGTATTATAGATACTAAGACGATTCCCGGGAGCTTTAAAGCACTGTTGTATCCGTTGTCGATACCTACCAAAATAATCATAATCGATTAATGTGTTAATGTACCTAGTTTCCCGAAAGGAAAAGGCTTCGAAGTCATACTCTGTATATACTTTTCCATTCACCGAAAGTTCAACAGAGTACACACCATTTTTGTTTGCCGCCATATCTTGGCGATCGAATCCCTTAAAACCAATACCGATATCACCCAAAGCGGTTACCTTATCAGCAAGAAAAGTGCCGTCTTTTTGACGGGTAAAATTAATTTCGGTTTTAGCATTACTTTGATTTACCTGGGCATTTTTTGACAAAGGATAGGCAATCACCTTTTCAAGTACAGGATTGGTTGCATCCCGTACCTTTAGCCCATAAAGTAAGGGATTGGTGGGCTTTTCGGAAACACTGTTTCGAATCTCAAAATGAAGGTGGGGCCCCGAGGATCCTCCTGTGTTTCCTCCATAAGCGATTACATTTCCTTTTGTGACCTTTACTTCTCCTAAATTAGGAAATACCTCTACTTCATATGATTTTTTCTTGTATTGTATTCTCTTGATATATTCCTCAATTTCAGGAGAAAACTTCTGTAAATGACCATAAACAGAAGTATAACCGTTCGGATGGGCTACATACAGTACTTTACCATAACCCCAAAGTGAAATTTTTATCCTTGTTACACTGCCATCTGCTATCGCGTAGATAGGCAGCCCCTGTCGCTGTTGGGTCTTTATATCGATCCCCGAGTGAAAATGATTGGAACGCAGTTCGCCAAAGGTTCCCGCGAGGATTAGTGGAATATCTAAAGGAGATCGAAAAGCATCTTGGGGATAACTTTCCTGTGCGAATACAGATAAGGAGCAAATCATAAGTAGTCCTACGAATAATTTATTCAGCGTATTTTTTAATAATACGAAATGAGCCATAACAATGTTAATATCTTTTATGAATATAGAAACGGGATTTTTCGCAAGGTATTGGGGCGCTGCGTATAAAACTTGGATAAATTTAATCAGATGAACCTAATTAACCAGTGCGAAACGTTAAAACCTTTTAAAATTATTGTTGGAAGCACGGGAAAGACGCTGTCAAATAGCATTTAAAGTTTTACTTCAAGAATATTTTGGAAAAGTATTGCTAAGTCCTGAGAGGTATGTTAACTTTGTGTAAAGAGTATTGAATTTCGTTTATGAGCGCATTAGTTCAGATTGTAGATTCCTTAGAGAACAAAATTAGCAAGTTGCTGCACCGTTTGGAAGTATTGCATCAGGCTAACAAAAAGTTGGAATCAACTTTGATTTCTTTACAACAGGATAGGGAGACGGCCAGTAATTCCGTCAGCCACTGGGAAGAAAAGTACAATGCGCTCAAATTAGCAAATTCAATGCTAGGCAGTAATACAAACAAGACTGAAGCCAAGCTTAAAATAAACACATTGATCAGGGAGTTGGATCATTGCATTGCCCAACTTGCTGAATAACGGCAAATATATATATGTCCGATAAGCTCAAGATAAAACTTTCTATTGCAGACAGGGTGTATCCGTTGACCATTGAACCCAGCCAAGAAGAAGGGTTGCGAAAGGCGGCGAAAAACATCGAGCAATTAGCAAAGAAATTTGAACAAAGTTATGCAGTGCGTGACAAGCAAGATGTACTTGCTATGTGCGCCCTGCAATTCGCTTCAAAAATCGAGCAAAAAGGCATTGACCAATCAGAAGAGACCCTCGCGGCCCTTGAGCGACTGAAAGCGCTTGATCAATTGGTAAATACAAAGCTTAGTATAAAGTAAACGTTCTTTAAAATAAATCAAAGTTACTGCCCACATTGGTATTATCTTTTGACAAACTCAACGTTAATTAAGTTTAAAAAGGGTGAGTTTAGATCGTAAAAGCATGCCTTGCTCGTACAAGGACCCTTGACCGGT
>CALLVX010000116.1 GCA_938010765.1 uncultured Flavobacteriaceae bacterium
GGTAATTTCGAATTTGGCACCGTCAAATGATGGTGGTCCCATGGCCATTTCATTACCGCTCATCCCATAGCTTTCTTTGGGCATTCCGTTGGCCTCCATATCCATTCGCATATTATCATTGGCATCGTGCATTACCATAATAGCATAGGTTCCAGGAGGTACATTTTCAAAGGTAAAGCTTACTTCTCCCTCCTTTGCGGCTACAGAGGCATTCATGATGCCGTTTCCTTTCATAAAAGTTTCGGCAGTATGCAACGAACCAAGAATAGTGCCGCCATCCGATAGTACGTTTTCTACAACGACCGTTACGGCTACCCCTTCTTGTGCTTTGGAGGTAGTGGTGAAACTCATTGCTAATAATCCTAAAATAAGTGCTAATTTTTTCATTTGTAAAGTTTTTATGCTGCGTTGGTGTCAGCGTTTGTTAATGATGCCTCAAAGATGCGATGACTGCAGCTGTAATTAAAATGGAAACGACCGAACTGTATTTTTTAATGCCTGAATTGTAATTGTATTTTTCGTTTTCATTTCAGTAGGTAAATTTAACGGTTCGGTCAGCTTGTTTGGTAAGATGCGGCAATTCCCTCCACATTTGTCACATCAAATAAAACGAACAGTCATGTTAAAACAACTTGTAATCCTAACCACACTTTTTTCTTCCTTGAGCCTTTTTTCGCAGACCACGATTTCAGGAACGGTCACCGATGGTTCTAATCCGATCATGGGTGCAAACGTATATTTAGAAGGTACTTACGATGGGGCTTCGACCAGCGAAGATGGCAGCTTTAATTTTGAAACTACAGAAACCGGCACACAAAACTTGGTGGTTTCCATGATTGCCTATGAGACCTATATGCAGGCAGGTGATGTATCGTACTTAAAAGACTTGAAAATCCAATTGTTCGAGGCGATCAATCAACTAACCGGGGTTACCTTGACCGCAGGTACCTTCGAGGCCGGTGATAATTCAAAAGTATCTGTATTAAAGCCTTTGGACATTGTGACCACTGCTGGGGCGGCTGGCGACTTTGTTGCGGCTTTGCAAACCTTGCCCGGTACCAGCACCGTTAATGAAGATGGTCGCCTATTCGTTCGCGGGGGTGGAGCGGGGGAGACCCAGGTTTTTATCGATGGCCTTCGCGTGTTTCAGCCTTTTAATGCCACGGCCAACAATGTTCCTACCAGGGGCCGGTTTTCACCTTTCTTATTCAAGGGAATTACATTTAGCACTGGGGGGTATTCTGCGGAATACGGGCAGGCACTGTCTAGTGTGCTATTATTGAACACCACCGATGTTCCGGATCAGGAAAAAACCGATATTTCGGTCATGTCCGTCGGCGGGGGAGTAGGGCATACCGAAATTTGGGGCGATGAATCCCTGAGCGTGAACACCTCGTATATCAATCTGGCCCCATATCAAGTATTGATTCCGAACGATCAAGGAGCCCGATGGAACAAACCGTATGAATCTATTTCCGGGGAAGCGGTTTTTCGCAGTAAGAAAGAGAAAAGCATCTTCAAGTTTTACACCGGCTTCAACTATGCGAACTTAGGCATTGCGCAAGAAGATATTAATTTTGACGAGTTTGTCGACTTTGCCCTTAAAAACAACAATCTATATGTCAACTCCTCGTACAAGCATTTTTTTGAGAACGAATGGACGTTGAATACAGGAGCTAGCGTCGCTTGGGATAAAAATAAAATAGGAATCAACACTGATGCGATCGCGACCCAAGAAACAGCCTCCCATCTAAAACTGAAAATAGGCAAGAGCTTTAGTAACCGCTTTCAGCTTGATTTTGGTGTGGAACATTTTATTACCGACTACGAGGATACTTTTGAAACCGAAGATGGGTTTGTTGCCGACACCGAAGCGATGGATAACCTGAGCGCTGTCTTTACCGAAGCCGATATCTTCTTTAGCAATCAATTTGCGATGAAAGTAGGGGCAAGGGCCGAATATTCAAGCTTGTTATACAATTTCAATATAGCGCCACGGGTGTCCCTAGCCTACAAGAGCAGTGAAAAAGGGCAATTCTCGCTTGCCTATGGCGATTTTTATCAGAACCCCTTAACCGAATTTAGTAGATTCAATCAAAATCTAAATACCGAGAAGACTTCGCATTACATTCTCAATTATCAGTTCTTGGGAGATGGTAAAACCTTTCGGGCAGAGGCCTATTATAAGAACTACGACAACCTTGTAAAGTTCAACACCCTAAATGCACAATTCGATTCGGAATTCTCCAATTTGGGAAGTGGTTATGCAACAGGGCTTGATGTTTTTTGGAGAGACAATAAGAGCGTAAAAAACTTGGATTACTGGCTCTCCTATTCCTATTTGGATACCGAACGCGACTATCTGAATTTTCAAGAAAGAGCGACGCCCAACTTTGCACCCAACCATAACTTTTCACTGGTCACCAAGTACTTTATTACCGACTGGCGCTCTCAAGTAGGCCTGTCTTATACCTATGCCTCCGGTCGTCCGTACGACAATCCGAACACCACGGAATTCTTGGCGGAGAAAACAAGGGCATTCAACAATCTAAGCCTGAACTGGGCCTATCTGATTTCACAACAAAAAATCCTGTATTTCTCAGTAAGCAATGCCCCAGGCTTTCGAAACGTAAATGGGTACCAATACGCCAATACGCCAAATGCAGATGGTATTTTCGACAGGCGCACGATTCGTCCAACGGCCGATACCTTTGTATTTGTGGGGTTCTTTTGGACCATCAGTCAAGATAAGAGCAGCAATCAACTAGACAATCTGTAAACGAACGCTTTACATCATTCTACCTGTAAGTTGCCGGTTCGAAATCTTCGGATCGGCATTTTTGTTTGAAACACTCGGCATCTAAAGCGTCAGTTTTGAAACGATTCCTTAGAATTCAAATTTGTTCCCATTGTCGAATTTGGGTATCTTAAACGATCAAGGAATCACGCCTATGAATATCCATGAATTACCACAGATAAAAAAGATGCTTCAAGAACAGGGTTATATCGATGATGGGGCTATAGCCATGTCGTTGTTTTTAGCGATGAAGTTGGAAAAACCCTTGCTTATCGAAGGTCCGGCAGGTGTAGGCAAGACCGAAATTGCTAAAGTAATGGCCAAGGCACTCAAAACAGACCTTATTCGCCTACAATGTTACGAAGGGCTAGACAGTACCCATGCGCTTTATGAATGGAATTACCAGCACCAGTTGTTGTTCCTTAAAATGCAAGAGCAAAAAGGACAGGACATGGCAGGTTTGGAAGCGACTATTTTCTCGGATAAATTTCTTTTAAAAAGACCCATCTTACAAGCGATCTTAAAAGAGAACAAAACGGTATTGTTGATAGACGAAGTTGATAGGGCCGATGAAGAATTTGAAAGTTTTTTATTGGAAGTCCTTTCCGACTGGCAGGTAACCATCCCTGAAATAGGCACGATCAAAGCGAAAAGTAAACCACAGATCATCCTTACCGGAAACCGTACGAGAGAATTATCCGAAGCCTTGCGCAGAAGGTGTTTGTATCTATGGATCGATTATCCCGATTTTGAAAAGGAACTAGCCATTCTACAATCAAAAGTGCCAGAAGCGGATGCGAAGTTGGGGCATCAGATTTGTGCTTTTATGAAAGAATTGCGCCAAATGAAACTAGAAAAAACACCTGGTATCTCTGAAACGATCGACTGGGCACGGGCATTGGCAAGTCTACACCTAACCCATCTTAATAAACAAGTGGTAGAAGATACCCTTGGCGTAGTCCTTAAAGATTGGCAAGATATGCGGCATACCCAGAACGCCCTTTCCGAACTCTTTGAGAAAACGGGGGTGACTTCGAGGATAGGATAAAAGGAAGTTGTTTGTTCAAATTTTTTAAACGCAAAGCGCGCTAGGCTATCGCAAAGGGCGCAAAGAAATAGACGTCGTTTAAGTGCTTATGAGTGAGAATGAAATATCAAAGATAGTATTTGATTGTGATTTGAAAGTTCATAGGGCCTTAGGTCCTTGTCTGCTAGAAAGTGCCTATGAGGAATGCTAGTTTTATGAACTAAAGAAATCAGGTTTATCAGTAGAGAAGCAGAAGGCGCTTCCCTTGGTATAGGAACAGGTGAAATTGGAGGTAGGTTATAGGCTCGATTTAATCATTGAAAAGAAAGTTGTTATTGAAATCAAGTCGGTTGAGGCTTTGAACGAGGTTCATTTAGCACAAGTTTTAACATACCTAAGACTTTCTGGTTGTGAACTAGGAATGTTGATAAATTTCAATGTATCACTTATTAAAAATGGAATTCGCAGGGTGGTGAATAACATCTAAAAGGGTGCAGAAATTTAAAAGGCACTGGCGTCCCTTGCGACTTCCTTGTACACTTTGCGTTTAGACTAAATTTATGGAAGCAGAATTAATAGGCCATCGGACCCAACTTTCCTCCAACATCGTACTACTATGCCGGTTTTTGAGAACAAAAGGCTTTCCGGTAAGTACTTCCGAAGAAGCCGATGCACTGCGCGCGATAACGTATTTGCCTATCGATAAGGAAATGTATTTTAAAGGAGCGCTGAAGGCCGTCTTGACTAAAAATCAATACCAACAAACCATTTTTGACGAATTGTACATCGAATTTTGGCAGCAACTTTCGAAGGCCACCGATTCCAAATTGAAGGATTTGGAGGAGAAACGGCCCAAACAATCCGACAGCCAAAAGAAACAAGCACAGTTCGAGTCCCTTAAAGAGTGGTTGAACCTGCACCCTTCCGAAGAAGAAAAGGAAGTTTCTTCCTATAGTACGATTGATGTGCTTGCCAAAAAAGACTTTGTGGATCTGAGTGCTGAAGAAATGCTTCTGATGATACGTATGTTACGGAAGATGGCCCGCAGAATGGCGCATCAAAAAAGTCGCCTAAAGGTACCCTCAAAAAAAAGGAGCAAACTCGATTTAAAAAAGACCATTCGAGCCAATATGCGCAGGGGCGGAAGCATACAACAATTGCACTTTAGTAAACGAAAAGAAAAAAAAGTAAAACTGGTCTTGCTCTGCGATGTCAGCAGGTCTATGGATCTCTATAGCCGTTTTTTGGTGCATTTGATCTACGCATTTCAAAATGCCTATGACAAGATCGAAACCTTTGTCTTTAGCACCGCCTTGCACCAAGTAAGTTCTTTATTGGACAACCATGCCTTTGACAAAGCCTTTGATATAATCTCGGACCGGGTACCGCAGTGGTCTGGCGGGACTACTATTGGCAGTTGTTTGCTAGATTTTACCCAAAACTATGGCCATGGGATGCTCGATAAAAAAACGATCGTACTCATTTTGAGCGACGGCTGGGACACGGGAGATGCAGAAAGCCTGCAACAAGCCATGAAACACCTCTACAAGAAGTCTAAAAAAGTGATTTGGTTGAACCCCTTGGCAGGAAGTCCCGATTTTTCTCCAGAGGCGCTGGGGATGAAGACGGCACTTCCTTATATAGATGTACTGGCATCGGCCCATAATTTTGAGAGTTTAAAAGACGTGTTGTTTCAGTTTCGAAAAAAGAGAAATCTATTAAAAATGCAGTTTATTTAAGGTTTTATTGATGTATTTGTTTTTTTGATGCGTATATGATAAATAATAACCAAAAAAATCCCTTTAAAATTTTAGAATTGTCAGTGTTAATTTTTATCTTCAAGGGCTTTTCCTGACAACATCTCCACACAGCAATCAGTAAAGGCCGAATGCGGTTCCATACAGACAAGAATGCTCTATTGGGTCACCATTCAAGTTGTTTGAAAGTGAAGAATCATCTTATAATTTAAAATAGACGCATATGAACATTTCAATAACGGTCAATGGCAAAGTCCATACCCATGATATTGAACCAAGGGTCAGTCTGGCCCAATTTTTAAGAGAAAACCTAGACCTTACGGGAACCCACATCGGCTGTGATACCAGTGGTTGTGGTGCCTGTACCATTACCTTGGATGGTAGCGCGGTAAAATCCTGTACGTTATTGGCGGTACAGGCAGATGGAGGTGAGATCACCACGATTGAAGGGATGGCCAATGGCGATGAAATGCACCCGATACAAGCGGCCTTTAAGGAAAATCACGGATTGCAATGTGGTTTTTGCACCCCGGGAATGGTCATGACGGCTGTTGATATCTTAAAGAACAACGCCGACCCGACCGAGGAGGAGATACGGCATGGGTTGGAAGGGAACTTTTGCAGATGTACCGGGTATCATAATATAGTTAAATCAATTCAGCATGCCGCTGAACAAATGAAAGGATAAAGCATGGAAACATTTATAGGAAAACCAATAAAAAGAAGGGAAGATGCCCGCTTTCTAAAGGGGGCCGGCCGCTATACCGATGATATTAAGTTGCCCAAAATGACGCATTCGGCCTTTGTTCGAAGTCCGTATGCCCATGCCAACGTTCGAAGCATCGATACGACCGAAGCCAATAAGGCCGATGGCGTCGTTGCAATATATACCGGGTCTGATAGCTGTGGCACTTTCGGAGTTCCCTGCGGATGGCAGGTAGACTTCAAAAATGGGGAGACCATGCGAGAGCCGTTACACCCCTTATTGGCGAAGGATAAGATCAAACATGTGGGCGAAGCGGTTGCCATTGTGATTGCCGAAACCTTGGAGCAAGCCCGCGATGCTGCGGAGTTGGTACAGGTAGATTACGAGTCCCTGCCGGCAGTTACCGATCCTCGTAAGGCAATGGAACCTGGAGCCCCCTTGGTGCATGAAGAGTGGCCCGATAATGCCTCTTTTGATTGGTGCATCGGGAACGATCGGGCAGAGGTAGAGGCAGCATTAGACTCGGCGCACTATGTGACCGAAATGGAGTTTCGGAACCAGCGGTTGGCCCCGAACGCGATCGAGCCCAGAAGCTATATCGCCGATTATGATGTCAATTCAGGGAAATGGACACTGTACACTAGTACTCAAAACCCGCACTTGATCCGTTTGTTGTTATGCGCTTTTGTGTTGGGCATTCCCGAGCACAAGGTACGGGTGGTCTCCTATGATGTGGGCGGTGGTTTTGGAAGTAAAATTTATCATTATACCGAAGAGGCCTTACTCACATGGGCCTCCAAAGAAATAGGACGCCCCATAAAATGGACCTCAGACCGTACCGAAGCTTTTCTGACCGATGCGCATGGTAGGGACCATGTAGTCAAATCCAAGATGGGCTTCGATAAAGAGGGGAAAATAGTAGCCCACTTAACCGATGAGTTTTGTGCCATGGGCGCCTATCTGTCGACTTTTGCGCCAGCAGTACCTACCTACTTGCACGGTACCTTGTTTCAAGGGGTGTATACCACACCTTTGATTCATTTGAACGTAACGGCACCCTTTACACATACGGTGGCGGTAGATGCATATCGTGGGGCCGGTCGTCCCGAGGCCACTTATCTCCTAGAGCGTATGATCTCCAAGGCCGCGAAGGAGATGGATATAGACCCGGCCGATCTGCGCTTTAAAAACTTCATACCGCCTTTTGATGGTGTAAACGAACCGGGGTATCAGACACAGGTAGCCTTGCAATACGATAGCGGTAATTACCACGGCGTATTAAAAAGAGGCCTTGAGATGTTGGGATATGAAGATTTTAGAAAGGAGCAAGCAGTGGCGCGTGCCAGCGGAAAATTACTAGGTGTTGGTATTTCTACCTATATCGAAGGTTGCGGTATCGCACCTTCAGCGGTAGTTGGCTCGTTGGGCGCACGAGCCGGTCTCTATGAAGTAGGAGCGGTGCGGGTACAACCCACGGGCAAAGTATCTGTTTTTACAGGCTCGCATTCCCATGGGCAAGGACATGAAACGGTCTTTGCGCAATTTGTGGCCGATAAGCTGGGAATACCGATGGATGATGTAGAGATCGAACATGGCGATACCGACCAGGTGGCATTTGGAATGGGTACCTATGGTTCCCGAAGCCTGTCCGTTGGGGGAAGTGCCATTATCAAGAGTGTTGAAAAAATATTGGAAAAGGGTGCAAAGATCGCTGCCCATAAACTGGAAGCTGCAGAAGAAGATCTGGAATATGCCGAAGGAAAATGGACCGTAAAAGGGACCGATAAATCCGTTTCATTCGGAGATGTGTCGCTAACGGCCTATGTACCGCATGATTATCCTGAGGGGTTGGAACCGGGACTCGACTTTTCCAGTTTCTATGACCCTACGAACTTTACCTATCCTTTTGGTACGCATATCGCGGTTGTAGAGGTCGATTCAGATACCGGCAAGGTGACTTTAAAACGTTTTGTCGCCTGTGATGATGTAGGGAATGTCATGAACCCGATGATCGTTGATGGACAAATACAGGGTGGTGTCGTACAGGGCGTTGGCCAAGCCTTGTTAGAGGAAGTAATCTATGACGAATCGGGGCAAATGTTGTCCGGTTCCTATATGGACTATGCGATGCCTCGGGCCGATGATATCCCGATGATCGAAACGGATCGTACCGTTACGCCTTGCCCGCACAACCCGCTAGGGGTGAAGGGAGCAGGGGAAGCGGGCGCCATAGGCGCTACCCCGGCAGTTGTAAACGCGGTGGTCGATGCGTTGGCCCACTTAGGGGTCACCGATATTCAGATGCCATTGACCCCGCAACGGGTGTGGAAAGCAATGCAAAATTAGAAACATTCGAAAAAAGATTTTAAAGAAATAGGAATATGATACCAGCAAAATTCGATTATATAAAGGCCGCTACGGTTGGGGAAGCCATCAACCTTTTGGAAGAACACGGTTTTGATGCCAAGATCGTCTCGGGTGGCCATAGTTTGATTCCGGCCATGAAACTGCGATTGGCCACCCCTGAGATGCTGATCGACATTCGGGGCATTGAAGGAATGAACACCATTACCGAGGAGGGAAATGAAATTGTCATCGGTGCAAATTGTACCCATCATGAACTGACGGTCAATGCACTTGTAAACAATCACGTAAACGTATTGTCGCAGGCGGCCAAATGCATTGGCGATATTCAGGTGCGAAATCGCGGTACCTTAGGCGGTAGCTTGGCGCATGCCGATCCGGCATCGGATTACCCGGCAACGGTATTGGCCTGTGAAGCGACCATTGTCGCCCAAGGAAAGAACGGAAGTAGAACTATTACGGCCATCGATTTTTTTCAAGGCCTGTTTACGACCGCTTTGGAAGAAGGTGAGATCATTACGGCTGTTCGCTTTCCAAAGGTTGCCAATGGCACTTACCAAAAGTTCTTTCAATCTGCTTCGCGTTTTGCCGTAGTAGGGGTGGCCGCTGTAAAGGATGGCGACAGGGTAAAAGTGGGAGTCACCGGCGTGGCTGGGGTACCCTATCGTGCCACTGCGGTTGAAAATGCCTATGATGGTAGCAGCGCCTGCGCAGCACATGCCGTAGAGGGGGTCGATGATGTGATGAGCGACCATTTTGCCGACGAGGAATACCGTTCCCATTTGGCCAAGGTATATGTAAAAAGGGCCTTGGAGGCCTTGTAAGGACTATCGTCTTGATAAGAACTGCCCTGACCGAAGCGTCAGGGTTTCTTTTTGAATGCGCCTGCGAAGGTTAGTGGTTGGGATTGTGTATTTTTATAGAGGGAAGGCTAAAGGAGAAATATAGCTACTAGTGCCTATATGCAATTGTTGGCGACCATTTGATAAAAACGCTCTGAATTGAAAATAGAAATGCAAAACC
This sequence comes from uncultured Flavobacteriaceae bacterium, assembly GCA_938010765.1. Taxonomy (GTDB): domain Bacteria; phylum Bacteroidota; class Bacteroidia; order Flavobacteriales; family Flavobacteriaceae; genus Pelagihabitans. Next base: position 9,675 of record CALLVX010000116.1, read on the forward strand.
TTTGGCCGCGGCGCTTCGGGGTTGCTTTAGACAAGAAAAAATTAAAACAAAAACCCGCCCGAAAGAATCCGTTCGGTGCGGGCAGGTAAAAAGACTTCACTACGAACTGTGGTCTAATAGGAATTGTAAATCACCGCCACGCTAATTCTTCGTAAACATAAAAGCCGAGCCGTTGGACAGGATTTAAAATAAATGACATTGAAAATTTACATATCCATTTTCCTAATAATCTTCACGCTTTCTTGCAAAGCACAAAGGGATACCAGCTATTTAACCAAAGAGGACGTCGCAAGTGATTTGGCCTACCTTGATGAAATACTTCAAAACAACTCTTCCTATCAAGCCTTAAATGGGTATGAATACAAAAATGACTTTAGTACTTTTTTAAAAAACTTCAAGGAACGAACGGTAACCAAATATGATTTTGAATTGTTTTTATCCAAGACCATAGGCAAAATTGGAGATAGACATGCGTATGTAAGGGGAGATCGAATACGCGACTCGCTTTTTTTTCCAATGGCGTTCGCACCTTTTGATAAAAGGGTCTTAGTCCTCGATTATAACAGTTCTAAAAAGCAATACGATTTTTGGAATCCGGATTTCCCTTATCTGAAATCGATTCACAACATTCCGATCGAAAAGCTGCTGCCTAAGATCTTTCCTGGGGAAGCCCTTGCTCCAGCACAAACCTATTTAACGAGCGTTGTTCGAGAATTAAGGGATATTCAAAAGATTTTCAAGTCTCAAAACATTGACCTGCCCAATCCAATTAACCTTGCACTTGTAAATGAACTGGGCGTTGAAAAGGAAGTGCGTGTTGAATTGGCACCAAGAAAAAGAAGGGCACGCTATTGGGATGAACGATTTTATAGGAATATATATAGACTAAAAGAAGAGCAGTACAACGATACAGTCTTAGTGAAAAGGTTTTTTAGCTTGGAAAATAGGATTGGATATATTCAAGTTGCAGAAATGGTCGAGAAAGAAGAATGCCCCATTTTCTTTAAGTTTCTAAATGATTTCATGATAAAGGCAAGGCAAAGTGATGCGCTCATTGTTGATCTGAGGGATAATGATGGAGGTACACGCGAACTGATTCAAGAATTCGCCGGCTATTTTGTGCATCCCGATTCGGTGCATATCGTTAATACGACCCGGCAAAGAGGAAAACTACCCCTAAATAAAGAACTAAAAGAAGCCCTGCACGACCGTTTTTTGTTCTCCCGAGACGAGTTGGATAGTAGGGAACAACAAGCAGTCGATACATTTATGGGCTCCTTTGCTCCAATGTATGATTTAGATGACAAGAAATTTAGCGAATACTATTTTTATACCTTCAACGGCCAGAAACGCCCTGGCAACAAATACCATTACGACAAGCCAATTTACATTTTAACCAACGAACGAAGTTTTAGTGCCGCCTCTATTTTTGTTTCGGTATTCAAGGGCTTGCCAAACATCCAAATTGTTGGGGTGAATACCGATGGCTCAAGCGGAAATAGTGAACGGTTCGAACTACCGAACACCAAATTACGGGGGAAAATAAGCACCATGGTTTCGTATCAAAAAGACGGTGCCATTTTAGACGGAATCGGCACCAAGCCGGACCTTCTCATTGAGCGGAATTTAGACCAGATTTTTTGGAAAGAGGACTACCAACTAACTGAATTGATCAAAAAAATAAGAAACGAATAAACAGTGCGCAATAATGGTGTAGGTATCAATAGGCAGTATCCTATCCCAACACGTATATAGCGCATTCATAAAATACGGTTATGAAATTAAACTTATTGTCTTGTAATGCTCAGAGGCCCGATAGAAGAGCAATAGCCAACTGTATCGCGGAGATTTCATCTAACATTGATGGAGCCTTGTCGAAAGAACTTACGGCGATACTCTTAGAAGGAGATGCTGTGACTATTGAGATGGAAGATAGAAACTCCGGTTCTGCATTAAGGGCTTTGCGAAAGCTAAGTATCGACTATGAATTCATGGAATAAACAAAATTACCGGCTATAGTTTTTTGGCCTTTCCAAAAGGTGCATCTATAGGCCAGTTTGGGCATGCTCTGCGTGGGTAGGGCCGTAGGCCTTACGGGGTGCAGCGACCATATGATACAGGCTTGGAAGTTGCCAGAAGGGGATTGTACACATTTGTATTAGAAATGCCTATTTCTGAAAGTTTTAGTTGCCTTCTGTCAAACTATCTTGTTCCAGAATTTGTAAGTCAGTGGTGATTCTATTCAGCAAGGCACCAAAATCATCTTGATTGATGAGCCGACTTTGGTAACTTGGAAAAATCTCTTCTACAGGAAACCTGTGGTTAAGATCAATAGTAAATTCATAAAAATTGGTAAGTAGCTCACCCTTCGTATTTAAAAGCGGTACATCTAAAATAATGGGATTGTCAGTATCATTTGTTTGATTGGGAACAATCCAAGGGCGACTTGAATTAAGCACATCGGGATCACGCTTTAAGGTAACAGTTGCGCGAGGTATTCGTTTTTTATTGGTATACCATTTACTATTGACGGCATCATAGGCATCATAGGTTTCTTTTGCCGTCTTTACGACATCTAAACTATCTAATGTTGACGCGATGATCTTTGTTGCCGCGGCATTAAAAGGAAGCTTTGAATGCAAAATTTTCATACCTATATGCACCCCAAGTAAGTTTGAATATACATCCTCAACAGAAAAACTAGAAAATTTCTCAGATATTAATGGAACGGTGGATGCCCCAAACCATGTAGAAATCTCATGCCATAGCGAAAGATCGTATGTTATTTTTCCCGCCAAAAGAATACAATCACTCTTACTAAACCGGGCCGGTACATCTACATATAAAGTCTTACGTCCCGCCTCGTTCCGTAAAGACAAAACCACCTCACCTTTTCCTCTACTATCTAAAATGGTGGTGTACATATAGCGCGTCCAATCAATTTGATCTCGCAAGTGGCCAATGTCTATAAAGCCACCTTTATTGGTATAAATAGTGCCGGTGCCCTCGCTCTTATGGCTCATATAGTGATGTTCACCCAAATCGTCAATGCTGATTACCTGATCAATGGATACAAAGGGCACCCCCCATAATTTCAAATCATAACCAAAAGCACAACAGGCTCTGATAATACGTGGAGGAATTTTGTTTAGATCAACTTCATCGGCCAGCTTGCTTTGAGCGCTTGTAGTTATAGAATTAACAACAAAACATACTAGTATAAAAAGTTTTATACTATTTGATCTTGTTTTGTAAGTGTCGAATTTCACGGGGATGGGGTTACATATTATTGCTTGGTACGCTTCAGTAAATCAGGATAGAGTTCATCTTCAACCCACATGAAATTAGGGAATATGCGAATAATTTTTTCATAGCATAATTTGGCAAGCGCTATTTGATCGGTAGCTTCGTATGCCTGGCCTAAAGCGGTCATGGTGTTTATATACATCCAATTATTGACGACCAGTTCTTGTTTTTCAAAACTTTTAACCGCTTTTAAATAGTATTCAATTGCTTCGCTCTTATCACCACCAAAAGCCGAAGGGCGATAATACATCGAGTTTCCTTTTTCAATATTGCCTTGAATATTTTCTGGGTCCAGCTCAATAGATTTATTTATATATTTCATACTTCTCGGACCTAGGTAAATAGCTTTTAATTTTGAGATACCAATGGTAAATGCTATGTAAGCTCCTTTGTATGCCAGTAAGGTCGGGTTTTTAGGTGATTTTTCTAATAAGGCATCAATAATTTCCTCTGATTTGTCAATGTATTTTTCAGCGGTATCATATTTTTCGGCACCAATGGCCCAAGCCGTATAGCCGTAATAATAACTGATCAGCTCAAGCAATTCCTCATCATTATCCTGATTTACGTTTTTTTCGCAGCTATTCATTATTTCAAGCCACTTATCCATTTTACCACGTGAATACGCTTTGTAAATTGAATCGCTGTAAGTACTTTGAGAAAAACCCAATTGCGTTGAAAGCAACAAAGTAATCATCACAAACACTACTCTTGTAATATATTGCGGCCTTTCCATAGTAATTTCTTCTGTTTTTTATAGATGAGTCCTTTTATTATTATTATAAGGAAAACAAGGTGCTGTGGAAATGCCAATACTAGGTTTTGAACGACTGATTGTTGGCTTGCCAAACTTACAAAAATTCGAATAAAAACGATACCGATCATATATGCAGCTGACCACCATACCCCCATTTTAAAATAGAGAATGAATGGCGCAATGGTAGTTGAGAATGCAAAAAAAACGGTCACCAACCTACTATTCCCAAAGAATTGAAATATGCTTTTTGTGAATCCGTCAATGGCGGCATCCAGACCATCATACATGCGGCACGAAATATCGTTATCTCCCAAGCGTATATCGCTGGCGAGACTTTTTTGTTTAAACAGCCTTATGATTGCGATGTCTTCTACCGCACTGGATTTATACTGTTCATGGGGCCATATGTTCTTATAGGTTGCCGCATCGAACATCATGAATTGCCCATTGGCCGCCGAAAAAATTTCGTATTTTGATTTGCTTATAAACGAAAGCGGCAGCAAACTCAACAAGATGTAGTTTAATAACGGCACTGAAATTTTTTCGCCAATAGATTCGACTATTTGCTTTGGAAATACCGATAACAATTGAAGTTCGTTTTTTTGAAAATGACCAACGCTACGTTTGATCAAGTCTTTTTTAACGCTAACGTCTGCATCTAAAAAGAGCAATAAAGTACCAGTAGCTACCTGTGCTAGTTGATGACATGCGTGATTTTTACCTAACCACCCTTGTGGGAGTTCATGACCATTGATTATTTTAATAGAAGAATTAAGTGTTGCCCAATGTTTGACGATATTTTCGGTTTTATCGGTAGAATGGTCATTGTAAACAATAATTTCAAGTTTATGATATTCAAACGTGGCTAACTGCTCTAATAAGGTGCCGATGTTTTCTTCTTCATTGCGTGCGGGTATCAAAATTGAAACAGAGGGCTCTTTCGTTAGTGATGTTACCTTTGGTAAATACGCAAACGAAAGAAAATTAACCAAGGCTATTACAAACCTGAAAATCACCAAGCTGATAAGAAAAACACAATAGAAAGTCATTTCGCTCCTTGTTTTAGAAAACACGCTTTTGCAAAGCTATTAAAGGCGCTTTCAACGTCATCGGCGTTGGTTTCCGCAG
>CALLVX010000117.1 GCA_938010765.1 uncultured Flavobacteriaceae bacterium
GTGATAAAGGTATAGGAAAGTTGATAGATGCTTACAAGACCGAACAACAGGCCAAAAAGCTTTATAAGTCCTTTATTTTGCATGGGTTACATATATTAATTGGATGCTTTTTCTAACAGCCTGCAAATATATGATTTTCCCATAGGATTTGACAACATATTTAGGAGTTATTCCTCTTACCCTTATAGGAACCGGCCGTTTTAACTAAAAAAGGCAACTCCGAAAATGGGTTGCCTTTCCTCTGCATACTAAAACAACGGTTTATAATTCTAATAAACCATTGGTTTTTTTGACACCTTCTGCGCTCTCTTTCATTTTTGCCTTTTCAGCATCACTCAAGGGCACGTCTACGATTTTTTCAATTCCATTGCGACCTAGTATTACCGGTACACCTATACATAAATCGCTTAGGCCATACTCACCTTCCAAATAGGTAGAACAGGGGAAAATTTTCTTCTGGTCACAGGCAATGGCTTGCACCAAGCCTGAAACTGCTGCCCCAGGGGCATACCATGCACTGGTGCCCAAAAGTCCTGTAAGCGTCGCCCCGCCGACCTTGGTATCTTCAGCAACTTGTTGCAAACGTTCTGTTGATAAGAATTCGGATACACGAATACTATTGCGTGTGGCATGCGAAGTTAATGGCACCATCCCCTTATCGCTATGCCCCCCTATTACCATACCATCTACATCTGATATAGGAGCCTCTAAAGCCTCTGCTAATCGATACTTGAAACGAGCACTATCAAGAGCACCACCCATTCCTATAATTCTGTGTTTTGGCAAATTGGTGGTCTTGTGTACCAAATAGGTCATCGTATCCATTGGGTTACTCACAACAACCATGATCACATTTGGGGAATGCTCGATCAAATTGGCAGATACTGTCTTTACGATTCCTGCATTGATACCGATCAATTCTTCGCGTGTCATTCCCGGTTTACGGGGAATTCCTGAGGTAATTACGGCAATATCGCTACCTGCTGTCTTAGAGTAATCATTGGTAACACCGGTAATTTTAGTGTCAAAAGCATTCAAAGAGGCACATTGCATCAAATCCATCGCCTTTCCTTCGGCATACCCTTCTTTTATGTCCAATAAAACAACTTCTGAAGCAAAATTCTTAATCGCGATGTACTCTGCACAACTAGCGCCTACTGCACCTGCTCCTACTACGGTAACTTTCATGTATCTATTTTTAGTAATTAGTAATGGTCATATAAAACTCTAATGATTAGAACGATCTTTTCGGTTCGTTATGACGCTTCTATATTTTTATTGATTTTGTTTTTGGGAGGTCAAAATTACGCATTCTTTAGTAAAAAGAAGCCACTAAAACTCACTTTAATCGACCGAAATTAGAGAATATGCAATCGTTGAAATACACGAAGTCTTAAAAAAAACAGCCTTTCAACGAAGAAAAACCGAATAAGTTGTCATACATCGATTTTTCACAATACCCCTTTGTTCAAGCCCGTTAGTCAGTATAAGAAACCCCGAATCTTAAAATTAACCTACGTTATGAAAAAGCTATTTTCGCTATTGGCCATAATTGGCATTATACTAGCGAGTAATTGTTCCCGTATCCCGGAAAACAACGACCCGATCATTGGGTATTGGGAAAAGGTCGATGTGCAGACCCAGTCCCAGACCGACAAACAGACGGTTCTACAAAAATGGACGTTCAACGATGCCTACCTTGGCCGATATAACCACGAGGTTAATAGGAAAGAAACTATTAAAACAGATTTTAAATGGACGGAAGCAGATGGATTGTACACCATTTCCTATCCCGGTACCGACCTACCTGACCAAACGGTTACTATGCAACAATCGGGAAACGGTGAAATCTTAAAGGATACACAAGGCACTACCATCGCCATTCGCAATTAATCTTGCACATTCTTAAATACACAAAAACCCCGCAACAGTATGTTGCGGGGTTTTTAAATTATAGGCTAAATGAACGCCTACTTAGATGCACCACTTTCGGCTTCTAAAACAAACTCGGAATAATCCAATACATAGACTCCTAAAAGGCTCCATTTGAATTTATGATCGGCATACTTGGCCTTGAACTGATCATTGTCCATAAAGAGTGATTCAAAATGCTCATCGAAATCCTTTTTTGTCAACCAAAGTACGTCTTGATCTCCTTTTTTGATATAATACGATTTTGCGATGCCACCGGCCAATTTCATTGATCCGATACCAATGCTGGCGGTCTGTTTCGCAAAAGGATCAGAAAACACTTGGATCACCGTACTGTATTTAGGATTCACCACTTGCATTAAGAATTCGGCAGGATCTTTCTTATTTTTTAAAGAAACTGTTTCATTGGTGTACATCGTATACCCTTTGTTCAAATGCTTGGATGCATCACTCTTTCCCCATTTGGTAGCATCATTAAAGTAGTTGCTCTGTTTCCCAAGTTTATCCAAACCGGAGGGGGCCATATAAAGACTAGCAATATCGGCAGCAACGATTTCTACTTTCTCGTTTCCTTCCTCAATTATTTTCAATCTTTTGATCTGGCCTTTTTTGTAGTCAACATCTTTGATATTTCCTTCAATCTTTGTACCGTTCTTTAAAGTAACAAAAGCTGGTTTTTTTCTAGAATAGGAAGTATAGGTTGGGTCAAATGCAGCCTGTTTTTCTCTTTCTTTTAAATCTTCTTGTCCAAAACAGACCATGCTGGACACAAATAATAACATTGATACTAATTTTACTTTCATAATAAAAATTTAGGGATTTAAAAATTATGCCCCTAAAGTAATTCGTCCGCCAATGGCGGACGAATTTTTGTTGTGAAAGCACTATATATTATACATCAATGTTCGCATAGACGGCATTTTTCTCAATGAATTCTCTTCGAGGGGGTACCTCATCGCCCATTAACATCGAAAAAATACGATCCGCCTCGGTGGCATTATCGATCGTAATCTGCCGAAGTGTCCTAAAATCCGGGTTCATAGTTGTGTCCCATAGTTGCTCGGCATTCATCTCTCCCAAACCTTTGTAACGTTGTATACTTACGCCACCACTGTAGCTATTTGCGATATTGTCTCGTTCCTCATCATCCCAGGCATATTGCTTTTTACTTCCTTTTTTAACTAAATATAAAGGTGGTGTGGCAATATATACATGGCCGCCATCGATCAATTCCTTCATATATCGGTAGAAGAAGGTTAATATCAACGTCTCAATATGACTACCATCAACATCGGCATCACACATGATCACTACTTTATGGTAGCGAAGTTTTTCGATATTCAGCGCTTTGCTATCCTCTTCGGTACCTATGGTAACTCCCAAGGCGGTATAGATATTTTTAATTTCCTCATTCTCGAAAACCCGATGTGGCATTGCTTTTTCAACATTCAAGATCTTACCACGAAGTGGCAAAATGGCTTGAAAGTTTCGGTCTCTTCCTTGCTTGGCAGTACCACCTGCAGAATCACCCTCAACCAAGAACACTTCGCAAAGTGTGGGATCTTGTTCGGAACAATCGGATAATTTCCCAGGAAGACCACCAATACTCATTACGGTTTTCCGTTGTACCATTTCCCGGGCCTTTGTAGCTGCATGGCGTGCCTGAGCGGCCAGGATTACCTTTTGCACGATGATTTTAGCATCGTCGGGGTGTTCCTCTAAATAATCGGTCAACATTTCGGAAACGGCCTGTGAAACAGCAGAGGACACTTCTCGGTTTCCTAATTTGGTTTTTGTTTGTCCTTCGAACTGCGGTTCTGCCACTTTTACCGAAACGATTGCGGTAAGTCCCTCACGAAAATCGTCACCTTGAATTTCGAACTTCAATTTATCTAACATCCCCGAAGAATCCGCATACTTTTTCAAGGTACTGGTAAGCCCTCTTCTAAAGCCAGATAGGTGTGTTCCTCCTTCGTGGGTATTGATATTGTTTACATATGAATGCAAGTTTTCGGTATAAGAGGTATTGTAGACCATGGCCACCTCTACAGGTATCCCGTTCTTTTCTCCCTCTATAGCGATAATGTTCTGTGTAAGTTGCTCCCGATTCCCATCCAAGAATCTTACAAACTCTTTAAGACCTTCATCTGAATAAAACGTTTCACCTACATAGCCCGTTTCGCTTTCAGCATCTTTTTGACGCTTATCCAATATAGAAATGGTGACTCCTTTGTTCAGAAAAGAAAGCTCCCGCATACGATTCGCCAGAGTCTCATAGCTATACTCGGTAGTTTGGGTAAAGATGGTATCATCTGGTCTAAAGGTTACCTCTGTACCGCGCTCCTCGGTTTCACCGATTGTTTTGACGGGGTACAAGGCCTTTCCTTTTTCATATTCTTGCTCCCAAATCTTCCCATCTCTATAGACGGTAGCTCTTAGGTGGTTCGAAAGTGCATTCACACAAGACACCCCTACCCCGTGGAGACCACCTGATACTTTATAGGAATCTTTATCGAACTTACCTCCCGCTCCAATTTTGGTCATAACGACCTGAAGGGCAGATACCCCTTCTTTTTTATGTAAACCGACCGGAATACCTCGCCCGTTATCCCGGGTGGTAACCGAATTGTCTTCGTTAATGATAACACTGATAGTATCGCAATACCCTCCCATGGCCTCATCGATAGAGTTATCGACCACTTCATAGACCAAGTGGTGCAGGCCACGTGTACCTACATCTCCAATATACATAGAAGGACGCATACGTACATGCTCCATACCCTCTAGGGCCTGAATACTATCCGCTGAATAATCTTTCTTATTTGCTTCTTCGCTCATAAATTAAAGGTTGTTTATAAAAGTCTTTCCAAACAAAAAATGGAAAGCGTTTCACTTCAAATTTTGCAATCTTACAAATATACGATAAACCCCATGAAATATAGCGGTTTGCCCAGTTATTCAATTTGAAGTTATCAACAAAAAATGTGGAAAAAAATGAGGTTTATTTGGTTGGAAAAATGGAAAACTTATACCTGCCATTTCATCATAGACTAGGTCATTTTTAACAGGTCCCCATCTAATTTGGCCAAACCAAAAGACCCTGGCCATACTGAAAGGAAGTTCAGTACTTAAGACCAGGGTCAATTGACTAATTAAAATAAAAACTGAATGAAACAGAATTTAGGTTGCTTGGTGTTGGCCTTTCTTGCTCCAAAGCCAACTCCAGTATTACCCTCTCAAAGGGTTATATAATCTTTTTACTTGTCATAGGCATCGGCATGTACTTGTGTTACGGCCCTACCAGACGGATCGTTCATGTTCTTAAAAGCTTCGTCCCATTCCAAAGCAATCTTTGTACTACAGGCCACTGAAGGTTCTTGCGGCACACATAATGCGGCGGCATCACTCGGAAAATGCGATTCGAATATCGAACGGTAATAGAATTCTTCTTTGTTCGTCGGTGTTTGCAATGGATACCTGAATTTGGCATTTGCCAATTGCTCATCGCTTACAGCAGTTTCTACCACTTCTTTAAGGGTGTCTATCCAACTATAACCCACCCCGTCTGAAAACTGCTCCTTTTGGCGCCATGCAACACTTTTAGGTAGCATCTCTTCGAATGCTTTTCGAACTACCCACTTCTCCATTCGCTCGCCATTGATCATTTTATCTTTTGGGTTGATCCGCATCGCCACATCTATAAACTCCTTATCCAAGAAAGGAACACGCCCTTCAATACCCCATGCGGCCAAGGATTTATTGGCCCGCAAACAATCATACATATGTAACTTATCTAACTTGCGGACTGTTTCCTCGTGAAAATCTTTTGGACTCGGGGCTTTATGAAAATATAGATAGCCTCCGAAAAGTTCATCGGCTCCTTCACCCGACAAGACCATCTTGATCCCCATCGATTTTATTACCCTTGCCATTAAATACATAGGCGTAGATGCACGTATCGTAGTGATATCGTATGTCTCCAAATTATAGATTACATCTTTGATCGCGTCAAGGCCTTCTTGAATCGTAAATTTGATTTCATGATGCACCGTTCCGATATGATCCGCAACCTTGCGGGCCGCTGCCAAATCGGGAGAACCTTCAAGGCCTACCGAAAAGGAATGCAGTTGTGGCCACCATGCATCTACCGTATCGCCGGATTCAATTCGTTTTTGCGCATATTTCTTGGCAATGGCAGAAGTTACCGAAGAGTCTAATCCTCCCGAAAGTAATACTCCATAAGGCACATCGCTCATAAGCTGTCTGTGCACGGCCGCTTCCAAAGCCTCCTTAATTTCTTGAATACTGGTCTCGTTTTCTTTTATTGCATCATATTCCATCCAATCTCTCGAGTACCATTTTTTAAACTCCCCATCTTTACTATGCAGGTAATGTCCCGGAGGAAAGAGTTGAATTTTGGTACATGTACCTTCCAAAGCCTTCAATTCAGAGGCAACATAGAACGTTCCGTTTTGATCCCAACCAATATATAAGGGTATAATTCCCATATGGTCACGAGCAATAAAATACTCGTCTTTCTCCGTATCATATATCGCAAAACCGAAAATACCGTTCAGTTCATCTAAAAAATCACATCCCTTATCTTGGTACAATGCCAAGATAACTTCACAATCAGAAGCCGTTTGAAAGTCATAGGCACCTTCGAATTGCTTACGTAGCTCCCGATGGTTATAAATTTCCCCATTGGCCGCCAATACCAACTTTCCATTTGGACTATATAAAGGTTGTTTCCCTGATGCAGGATCCACAATCGCCAATCTTTCATGGGCCAAGATTGCTTTTTCATTTGCATAAATACCGCTCCAATCCGGGCCTCGGTGTCTAATTTTCTTAGACATCTCTAGTAACTGAGGCCTTAAAACTTCCGTACTTTGCTTCACATCAAAAGCACATACAATTCCGCACATAGCAATATTTTTATATCAATTCTTAAACAAAGATGCGATTAAAGTTTCATTTAAAAAACACAAATAGCTTTTATGGTTTCATTTAAAAACTTTATTGTTTAATTTACATGAATACTATTAGAAACTATTCTTATTTTCGGTAAAAATGGGCAATTCTGTAAGTTGGTAGAATTTTAACGACCTTTTAGAGGAATTTAAAGTGAGAGATCACTAGTTTTGAACACGAACCCTGATACAACATTGGGAAAAAACGAAAACCTATTATGAAAAAAGTAATGACCCTTGCCATTATGGCAATTGCTTTGGTATTCTCTACCGAGGCCAGTGCACAAGATTTTAGCGGATTGGACAAAAGTCCGATGGATGCCGCCTCGTACCCGTCAGATTACAAAGTAGCGGAAAAAGCGGTACGGATTATTTATAGTCGTCCACAATTAAAAGGACGTTCGCTAGGAGAACTTGCCAAGTCAGGTGAAGTATGGCGTACCGGAGCCAATGAAGCTCCTGAAATCACTTTTTACAAAGATGCAAAATTCGGTGGTGAAGATGTAAAGGCAGGAACCTATGCGCTTTTGACAATTCCTGGCGCTAAAGAGTGGACTGTTATCCTACATAACAATTTAAACCAATGGGGTTCTTACTTCTACAAAGAAGGTGGCGATGTAGCGCGAGTAAGCGCCGCTGTCTCTGCGGGCGAAAAATCGCTTGAAGCCTTTTCAATTGCCTTTATAGAGGTAGATGGAGGAGTTCATTTGGTGATGGGATGGGATAAGACCCGTGTTGCCGTGCCTATTACGATGTAAAAAAGGCATCTATTTTAAAAAAAACCCAAAGACAAAAATCTTTGGGTTTTTTTATGGTTTACTTTTTAGTGCCCGTTTCTCCCTAAAAACGGTTAAAGACTACTCAGCTACTTGGCCGGCTATAAAAGTCTGTTCGGCTTCAACGCTTGGTATTTCTATAAGCGGTACTTTCATTAGGTCGGCACTATAAATGGTAAAGTCTGCCCATTTCCCCAGTTCGATACTTCCTTTTTCGTTTTCCTCAAAATTTGAATAAGCGGCCCAAATAGTCATACCACGCAAGGCTTCTTCCCGTGTCAAAGCATCTTGCATTTGAAACCCGCCTTCTGGATAATCCTCCAAATCTTTTCGAGCCACGGCCGCGTAAAACGTTAGGAACGGGCTCACTTGCTCTACCGGGAAATCGGTACCTAAGGCAATCATGCCAGCTTTCTCCAACAATTTTTTAAAAGCGTAGGCCCCTTTGACTCGATCCGGCCCTACCCTTTCTTCTGCCCAATACATATCGCTGGTGGCATGGGTGGGTTGTATAGACGGAATGATCCCTTCCTTAAAATAATCAAAATCGGCAGAGTCGATGACTTGGGCGTGCTCTACCTTCCAGCGTCTATTTGGTCTATCTTTCAACACTTTTTTATAAGCTCGCAGTACAACTGCATTGGCCGAATCCCCAATTGCATGTGTGTTCATTTGATATTCGGAAATTGCCAAGCGTCTTGCTAAATTCTCGATTTCATCTACGGGAGTAATCATGGCACCGTAGTGTCCCCATTTATCCGAATAGGGTTTTTTAAGCGCGGCTCCCCTAGAACCTAAGGCTCCGTCGCCATATACTTTTATAGAGCGTACATTTAAGCGATCTGTCTTAATAGGCCCCTTATAAATGAAATGATTTACATCTTCTGCATTGTTACTTACCATCGCATACACTCGAATCGATAACTCCCCTGCCTTTTGCAAGCTGTCTATCAAAGCAATAGTGCTCCTATCGATCCCTGCATCGTTCACAGTGGTAAGGCCGTAACCAAAACATATGCTTTCTGCATCTTTTAATGCCTGAATCTTGGTTTCTAAACTAGGTGGTGGTGTTATCGAGTCTATCAAACGCATAGGGTTGTCGATCAATACTCCCGTGTTTCCATTGGGTCCCTTCACAATTTCCCCACCATCTATGATGGTATTCCATTTAATACCAGCCAAATCCAAGGCCGCTTGATTTACCAAATACGCATGCCCATCTACCCGTTCCAGCGCAACAGGAATAGCCGGAAATAAGGCATCTAGTTCTTTCTTCGTCGGAAACTCCTTGACCTCCCAATCGTTCTGGTCCCATCCTCTGCCCCTAATAAATTCTCTCGGATTCTCTGTTTGGAATCGTTGTACGCGATCTAGTACCTCTTGATAGCTTTTTGTTCCGGTAAGGTCTACTACTTGTTGGTTTAATCCCAACCCATAAAAATGACAATGGGCATCTATTAATCCTGGAGTAATCGTGCGGCCATCGGCATCGAATAAGCGTTCTGAGGTATACACTTTACGCACTTCTTCGGATGTGCCAATAGCAATGAATTTACCGTTTTTGACAGCAAAGGCCTCAGCTTTTGAAAAACCTTCATCTACTGTGTAGATATTGGCATTGAAAACCACTAAATCTACTTCTTCCTTAAAGTACTCACAACTCGTTAAAACGAGTGTCAATAAAATCAATATTTTTTTCATCTCCATTGCCATTAAATATAGCTAAATGTAAGGAAATAAAAATTGTGTAAAAAAGAAGTCCTATGAAATTACCGAGGTACTCCATAGGACTGTTATACGTTGTGAAATTAGATTTTATTCTCCCGCTGAAAGTGTTTTTTCCCCAGTAATCTGAAACACGCCCTCAGCAGTTGTGCTGGTACCTGACAGCTTGCTACCGCTTGCAGTGAGCGCTACCATAACCTTCTGCCCTTCGACCATTACATGAAAAGTCATTGTATTTTTTTTAACGACAATGTTTTCTGCCAAAAACGTAGTGCCGCCCACCTGTACTTGTGCCTTGTATGTCTTATCTTCTTTTAGAACTAATAAAAATCCCTTTTCATACCCTTCAGGTGCTCCTTGCAAGGTATAGGCCCAGCCCCCAACAAAGGTGTCTTTGGCAAGTACAATCTTATTACTATTCTCTATGTTCGACTCAAATGCTCGAAGGTTACATGGAATTGCCAAAAGCATCAGCGTAAAAACGAGTAAGGTGTATAAATTTTTCATTTTGAACGTTTTTTAAGGTTTGATTTCTAAGTCGTTTCGTAAATGTATTGAATATTTATTGGAATTATTACAAGGATCATGCCGAAACCAAAAACCAGTATGCGATCACCCGCTAGTGTCAGTTCGTCCTGGAAGTAATCCAAGCGTTTATTTTCTCTTCCAACAGTACCAAGGGCAGACTTCCCGAATTCAATACTTGATCGTGAAAGTCTCTTATGTCGAAGGCATCACCCAAGGTCATTTCCGCCTTACTTCGTAACTCCTGTATTTTAATTTGTCCCATTTTATAGGAGAGAGCCTGTCCCGGGGTTGCCATATACCGTTCAATTTCAGAAATGATTTCTTCTTCGGAGGCCGCTTCATTATCCAAGGAATAGTGAATCGCCCGTTCTCTTGACCATCCTTTTGCATGTATTCCCGTATCGACGACCAAACGTATAGCACGGTGCATCTCCATACTCAACATTCCGAAGTATTGATAAGGATCATCATAAAGTCCCAATTCTTTTCCGAGAGATTCTGCGTAGAGGGCCCATCCTTCTACAAAAACCCCCATACTTTCAGGGTGCAAAAATTCTGGTAATCGATTGTTCTCTTGCTGCAGTGATAATTGGTAGTGATGCCCTGGAACGGCCTCGTGCAAAAACAAGGCTTCTGCCGTAAACTTATTGTAGTTCTCCACATCGGGAATCGGTACATAAAAAATTCCGGAACGGCTTGCATCCTTTGAACCGGGTACATACTCTGCACTTGCCGAAGCTTCTCGAAAAGCTTCTGTTCGTCGTACTTCAAAATCTGCTTTGGGACTGGTATTAAAAACTTTTGGGAATTGCCGCTCAATTCGGTTTCGTATCGCATTAAAATTAGCGATTACCTCATTGGGGTCAGAAAAGGGCATCTGTAATGGACTACTACGTACATGTTCAAAAAATGCTTTTAAATCACCGGTAAAACCAATTGCGTTCTTGGCCTTCTCCATCTCCACAGAAATGCGCGCAACTTCCCGTAATCCTAATTGGTGTATTTCTTCCGCAGTGCTATTTGTGGTGGTATGCAGTTTTATAAGGTAGTCATATGTTTCTTTTCCATTGGTCAATTCACCTATTCCCGCGCTTTCCCTGCAAGCCGGTAAGTAGGTATTTTTTAAGAATGCACTCAACCTTTCGTAGGTCGGTATCAGTTTTTTGAAAATAATATCTAGATAGGCCTTGTCTAATCGCTCTCGCTCATCAACCGAAAAATCGTTCGACATATTTTTGATCGGGGCATAGAACGGGTGTTCGTTGATGGGGGCAGTCGTAAACGCTTGCAATTGTGGAATCATCTTTTGCACCAAGCTTTTGGGCAGTACTATGTTTTGCCGTATCCCTTCTTCCATCTGGAGGATACTAGTATCCAAGAATAGTATATAATCGTTGATTCTAGCCAACCAATTATCATAGTCCTCTACTGTTTCAAAGGGCTGTACACTGGTTCCCCCGGCCAACTGTGCAGCATATAAGTGCAATGACTGTATCTGTATAAGAGGCATTAATTCAAAACTTGGCAAATCATAAATCGGAGACGCCATTGTTACCAATGTGTTGGTAAAACCCTCTTTTTTAACGGTACAATCCCATCGCATTACCCGAAGGCTCATCCACTCGGCGGAAGTTAATTGGGTTGAATCGAACTTTGCCAAACGCTCAAGAAAACCTTGATATGTTTGAATCATATGTAATTGATATCCTTCGGAGATATAGTTAGCGATAGTATCGTTATATTCATTGTACCCTGCCTTGGTAGCTTCTATAGGGTTACTCCTTTTCTTGAATTCATAAAAATCGGAGAACACTGCATCAATACTTTCACTCTTAACACTGGGCTTTGAAGAAGTATCTTTCTTGCAAGCCCCTAATACCAACAATCCCAACAGAAGGCAGAAATGGATTTTCATGAGTTCGGTTTGATTCAAAAATAAGCATTATATCAAATGAAAATAAGTCCAAGAACCACTTCTTGTATCGGTAAACGCAAAAGGTTTCCTAGCTTTGCAGTAGCTATTACCCTCTAAAGCCCATAAAATGAATCCCAACCAAGAGTATACCCTGATCGGCGCAGGGATTATGAGCGCAACGCTAGGCGTTCTTTTAAAACAATTGCAACCAGATTGTCGTATCACCATTTACGAACGACTCGACCAAGTGGGTGCCGAAAGTTCCGATGCCTGGAACAATGCGGGAACGGGTCATTCTGCGTTTTGTGAGCTCAACTATACCCCAGAAAATGACAAAGGGGCTATTGATATTAGCAAGGCCCTAAAAATCAGCGAGGCCTTTGAGATCTCAAAACAGTTTTGGGCCTATTTAGTAGAGCAACAGTTGGTTACTACTACTGTTCCTTTTATAAACGACATTGATCATATGAGTTTTGTCTGGGGAGATGGGAACAGGGCTTTTCTTAAAAAACGGTATGAGGCACTTAAAGCCTATGGTATTTTCGAAGATATGAAGCATTCAGAAGATTTCGAGCAAATCGCATCATGGGTACCCCTTATGATGCAAGGTAGAAATCCCAATGAAAAAATAGCGGCCACCCGAATGGCCATTGGTACAGATGTTAATTTTGGATCCATTACTCGCCGAATGATCAACTATCTTAAAAGCTGTGATTCGGTAAAAGTACATCTTGGGCACCAGGTTGAAGATTTGAACCAAAAAGAGACCGGGGAATGGGAAATTGAGGTCAAAGACCTGCGCAGTGGCAAGGAACAAACCAGGGTAAGTGCGTTCGTATTTATAGGCGCCGGTGGCGGGGCCTTAAAACTACTCGAAAAATCAAATATTCCCGAAGGTGAAGGATATGGCGGCTTTCCGGTAAGCGGACAATTTCTGAAATGCACGAACCCCGAAGTAACCCTTCAACACGAAGCCAAAGTCTACGGAAAAGCCGAGGAAGGGGCACCCCCCATGTCTGTACCGCATTTAGATACTCGTATGCTCAATGGTATCCGCTCTCTTCTTTTTGGTCCGTATGCCGGTTTTTCAACAAAATTCTTGAAAAATGGCAGTTATCTGGATCTGCCATTATCGATAGATGCACACAACATATTTCCTATGCTCTCGGCAGGACTACAAAATATATCCTTGACAAAGTATTTGATAGAGCAGGTAATTCAATCACCGGAAGAACGTTTTGAAGCCTTGCAAAAGTATTACCCCCAAGCTCGTTTTGAGGACTGGGAACTTATTAAGGCAGGACAACGCGTGCAAATTATTAAGAAGGATGCAAAAGAAGGAGGTGTTCTTAAGTTTGGGACCGAGATCGTATCGAACAAAAGCAACACCTTGGCTGCTCTACTAGGAGCTTCCCCAGGAGCATCAACTGCTGTTTCGATCATGTTAGATTTGTTAAAACAGTGCTTTCCCCAAGAAATGAAATCATCTCAATGGCAAAACAAACTACAGGAAATGATTCCTAGTTTTGGAAATTCACTAATAACAGATGCCAACCTCTGCAGAAGTACCAGAAACCGAACAACCGCTATATTAAAACTAGAGGCTTAGACCGAAAAAAGATATTTGGTTCTTATTTACGGGAACGGCCGCGTTTTTTTTCTTTGATTTTCACGTAAATCAATTTGTTGCGTCCACGAGAATCTTCGCGCCGTTCAACCTCAAAGTTTTTAATAGAACTGATCAATGGGGTAAGTTTTTGATACCCGTAGTTCCGAGAATCAAAATTAGGTTGCTTTTTCTGCAACAAACTACCTACATCCCCCAAAAAAGCCCAGCCGTCATCATCTGCCAAATCGTTAATCGTGTTCGATATCCACCTGATTTCTTTCGCGGTAATTTTATCAATATCGCTCTTCCCGTTTCCTTCTTCTTTGACAGTATATGTACTATTCTCTTCTTGCGACCTGTTCTTGAGAATTTCTATGTAAATAAACTTATCGCAAGCTACAATGAAAGGGTTCGGTGTCTTTTTTTCCCCAATTCCAAACACTTGCATACCCGCTTCCCTTAGTCGTGTTGCCAGCCGTGTAAAATCGCTATCACTACTAACAATACAAAAACCATTTACCTTTCCAGCATATAGTACATCCATTGCATCTATGATCATGGCGGAATCGGTCGCATTCTTACCTTGGGTATATCCGTATTGTTGGATCGGGGTAATTGCATTTTCTAGCAGTACGTTTTTCCATTTTCCCAATCGAGGGTTGGTCCAATCCCCATAGATCCGTTTAATTGTGGGGTTGCCATATTTGGCAATTTCTTCCATCATTTCCTTTACGTAGGCAGATGGAATATTATCTCCATCGATTAATACTGCCAGATTCAAATCCATTCTTCGGTTGCTTATTGTTTGTTATCACCTTACTTGTGCACCCCAACTAGGTTGGTTTTCTGCAAGTTAGGTTGTTTTTATGATGATTGCTAGAATGCCCTCTTATCTTTTAAGGAATGATTCCCATTTGCCGTAAAACGGCATAGGTGACTGTTTTCCGAATCTCAGGGAAATTTTTCATTTCAAAAGTGGGCTCCGGTTCTATATTCGTGGCGAAGAAAAATACATCTTCTTTATTTCTAATGTATCCAACAAACCAGCCGTTGTTTTGATCTCCTGAGATAGACCATCCCGTTTTACCGCTTATGCGATACCCTTCATTTTCTTCTATGATCATCAATTTCCTTATCAACGTTTCTGTTCGTTTTGAAATGGAGAGTTTTGAGTTATAAAAACGATGCAAAAAGTCGATTTGTTGAAAGGGTGTTATTCGCGAAGCACCGGTAAGCCAAAACATATCGATGGTTGTCGTATCAACGACCATATTCTCATAGTTGAATTTCTGCAAGTATTGGTTCATTCGTTTGGCACCCACATTACGCGCCACTTCCTGGTAACAGGGTACACATGAAAAATGAAAAGCCTCTTTTAAATTCAGGTCTTGTTCCCATACTGGCAGGCTCCGGGGCGTACCATTCCATTTAAAAACAACCGTATCACTTTTAACAACCCCCGTTTCGAGGGCAATCATCGAATTTGGAATCTTAAAGGTAGACGCTGGCAGTTTCCCTGTTCTTGACCAACGGAAATCATTTGAATAGAAGGTTTCTTTTCCTTGACTGTAGACCAAAATCGCCCCTTTGACCTGGGCACTGTCTAAAATTTCTTGGAATTCTTGCACAACTATTTCTTTTGCTGTTTTAACTTCGTTTGTAGGCTTGGAAACGGTTTTAGATTCTTCACCACAGGCGAAAAGCCCTCCTAGTAGCAGATAAAAAAAGTATTGTTTCATTCCTGACATCCCTTTTAGAATTTTGCTCCTCTTTGAATACAAATTAAGGTTTCTAAATGCTTTAAAGTTAGTATGAATTTGATTTTGACAAAACAAAAAGTAAAAAAGGCGCCAATAAATGGCGCCTTTTCCCAAAATAACTGCACTTCTACTCACAGTCCCAATTGTGAATACTCTTCAAAATCTTTACTCTCTTTTTATCTCGTTTTTTAAGAGTAAGTACTGCCCGTCGGGGGACGGACAGCACCTTTCTCCCAAATTAAGAGCACCTCTACTCACAATTAAAAACCATAACCACCAGCAAACTATGAACTTAGAGGTGATTGTTTGAACTACGCAAGGACACTCCATTATTCTACGACCACAAATTCTGATCTTCTATTTTTTTGATGTTCAGCCTCGTTACATTTTTTGGTGTTATCGCAATCATTCGTCAATTGAGATTCACCATACCCCATACCCGACATACGTTCTTTCCCCACACCTTTGGAAATCATATAATCGATCGTCGCTTTTGCCCGACGGGCTGAAAGTCGATTATTATAGGCATGGCTGGATCTACTATCGGTATGCGAGCGTATGTGAATTTTTACCTGATCATTTTCTAATAAATAGGATACAATTTTATCTAGTACCATTTGTGCATCTTTGCGTATATAAGCCTTATTTAAATCAAAATAGATGAGATCAATGTTTAAAAAACTTGTTAAATTGGTTCCAATAGCGACTCCTTCTTGCATGGGAGTGAGCCAAAAATCGATTGCCGAAACAGACTCTTCTTCTTTGTTATCTACATCAAGTGTTTCCTTGTCGTATTTCTCCTTGGTTGCAATCACTGCATATTGTCCAGAACCACAATCGCTCTGTAATACAAAAGTGCCGTCGGTACCAGAGGTTGTTTCTTCCAATATTTTATTCGAATCATCATATAGGATTACCAAGGCGCCAGCAACGGTCTCCTTTGTTTCATTATCTCTTACTACTCCCGAAATCTCACTACCACAGTTCATATCAAGTGATTTGGTTTCTAGAATTGCATAGATATCATCACCGCCTTTACCCCCTTTTCGGTTCGAAGCGAAGTATCCTTTTTTTGTATCCGAATTAATAATAAATGAAAAATCATCGGCCGTACTATTTACCGGCGTACCTACATTTACTACATACGGTTCTTTATTGAGTCTTGTGGCGAAAACATCTAGTCCGCCTAGGCCAGGATGACCATCGCTAGAAAAGTACAAAACATTCTCTCTTGTGATATAAGGAAAAGTCTCTTTTCCCTCGGTATTGATTTTGGGACCTACATTGGTCGGGGTACCATAGGTACCGTCGGGATGTACGTCTACCACGAAAATATCGGACTGACCAAACGTTCCCGGCATATCGGAAGAGAAATATAGCTTATCGCCCGCTTTATTAAGGCTTGGGTGTGCCACGGAGTAATCCTCGCTATTAAACGGGAGCTCACTAACATTGCCCCACTGCCCCTTCTCAAAGGTAGCCTTGTACAATTTTAAACGACTAATACCTTTTAAATCACGTGCAAAATTGTTGTTTTTTGTATTGTTGCGTGTAAAGTATGCCGTTTTTCCATCGGCAGTAAATGCGGTAGAGGATTCATGAGCCCTTGTATTCAACTTGTCAGAAAATTTTTGAATAGAGCCAAAATTAGCTTCATCGATCGGGGAGGCGGTGTATAAGTTTAAAAAACGCTTTTTGTTCCAAGCATGGATCTGGTTAGATGCAAGACTACTATCTCTGGAAGAGGAAAATACCAAGGCTTCTAACATAAAGGAAGGCGCAAATTCTGACTCCGGAGAATTGATCAACATATTATTGATGTCGAAACGATTGGATCGTTTGTTGATCCGTTTTATATAATCTCGGTTTTTAGCAAATGTCGTACCCCTTATATCGTCACTTTTGGCCGCTATGAGCTTCTCCATCCAACGATTAGATTCGGTGTAGTCACCTACCGATTTGAGTGCTAGGGCATACCGATGCATATGTTCGATATCGAATACATTCTCATCTTTTTCGGCCAACTTTCCATACCAGGAAGCGGCTTTGTCATAGTCTGCGTTGTAGTAATGGGAATCGGCCAAGTTTTGATACGCCTTGGGTTTATCATACCCCTTGGCTATGGCTTTTTCATACAGTACAGCGGATTGTGAAAAATCATACCGTGCAAAACTTTTATCGGCTAACTTGATTTTTCTATTCTGTCCGTAGGTCATTATAGTACCTATTAGTAGGAGGCAAAAGAGACAATTTGGTTTTAGGTTCATCTTATTTTGTCTAAATGAGTCGTTTTGCGGGGGAGAATTTTGAAATTGTTTTTATGTTTTTAAAAGAATCGTGGTGTCAATACGCCAGAAGTCCTTCTCTTTAATTCATATCTAAGAAAAACTTCAAAAGAACCGTCGTTGAAAGTAGTACTACCCAACTCGGTAGTCTCTTTGTCGTAGGCCAAGCCCAACATTAGTTGATCCGTTATTTGAAAACCGAGCAAGCCGCTTAAGGCTGCATCCCATCGATAGGCCGCCCCAAGGGAGAGCTTTTCATTGAGCAAGAAACTAGCTGACAGATCGGCCTGTAAAGGCGCACCCGTCACCATCTTGAATAGAACGGCCGGTTTAAATTTTAAATTTGAATTTAAATCGAATACATAACCCGAAATAAAATACCAATTCATACGTTCACTCGCCAAAAAGGATGAATCCTCCGAAGCATTATCAAAATGCTCGGTCTCTAAGAAATTTGGCACTGAAAGTCCTAGGTAAAAATGATTTGTATGATAGTATGCACCTGCTCCAAAATTGGGGGAGAATTTTTTATCTACGTTCAACATCCCGTTAGCCCCCTGCTCCATAGTAAAACCGGCTAGCCTTGAAAAATCGATACTTAACAAGTGCCCACCTGCCTTGAGGCCGAAAGATAATTTTCCCGTATCTGACAAGGGAAGGGTATATGAAAAGGCGATATCAAAACTGGTTTCTTGACTTGTCTTGTTTCCTATTTCATCGTTCAGCAAAGCGAAACCAAGACCTACTCTTTTCCCAACAGGAGAATGCAGATTAAGCGTTTGCGTTTTAGGTGCTCCCTTGAGGCCAATCCATTGGGAACGATGCAGCGCTGCGGCACTAAATACTCCACGAGATCCTGCATAGGCAGGGTTCACGACCATCGTGTTGTACATGTATTGGGTATATTGCGCATCCTGTTGTGCTTTTGCCCCTTCTAAGGCAATTACAAACAACAGTATGCTAACTAGAATTTTTTTCATGATTGGTTGTTTACGGAGTTGGTTTGGTTAACGATTGATGTAGAGGTAGCCCGATTGGGTAAGCATTTTACCATCATCATTGTAATTGATAATGAAAAAGTAAACCCCAACTGGTAGCTGACTGTTCTCTTGAATAGTCAACCTCCCGTTCGATTGACCGTTAAAAACATTTCCATCGTTATCGTACCCCTGTGCGGAAAATACCTTAACGCCCCAACGGTTGTATACATCGACCATATTATTAGGGTATTCCTCAATATTTTTAATTCTGAAAAAGTCATTGATGCCGTCTCCATCCGGTGTAATTAACTCATTTTCGACCTCAATGCCACAGGCAATACCTTCGGGAGGCGTTCCTCCTAGTGAATCGCATGGGTTTAATGGATCTGTATTGTCTTTTGTTTCTTTTCCATCTGAAATTGAATCGCCATCAGTATCCATATTTTCAGGATCTGTACCTAACTTCTCTTCTTCCTCATTTGTAAGACCATCATTATCACAATCACTGTTTGCAAGTGGCGTACCATTTATTGAATCACAATCTTCTAAAGGATCTGTATTATCTACTACTTCTTGACCATCACTAATACCATCATCATCCGAATCATCATCATTAGGGTCGGTACCCATTGTTTCTTCTTCTTCGTTGCTAAGACCATCGTTATCGCAATCACTTATTGGCAAGGGTGTACCTCCGATAGAATCGCAATCATCCAATGGATCAGTAGCATCCATTGCCTCTTGATCATCACTAATACCATCTCCATCTGAATCCCCGGCACACGATATTCCGCTCGGCGGTGTACCTCCTATAGAATCACATGGGTTGGTCGGATCCGTAGCATCCATAGCTTCTTGACCATCAGTAATGCCATCATCATCTGAATCAGGATCTAGGGGATTTGTAAGAATCCCATTTGGATCAGCATCTGTTGCGGAACTGTCGATGCCTGTTATCTCCTCTTCATTGCTTAAACCATCGCCATCACAGTCGGTGTTTTTCCAATCATTGTCAGTGGTCCCTGTACTATTTACAAGAATGAAGTCACATTGATCTTTTGGGTCTGTAAAATCATTGATTTCGGTAGCATCGATAACACCATCACCATCACAATCCGACGTAGACGTAATTGCTACAGTAACATCTGCTATATTATAATCACAAGCGTCTTCGGGATTCGTAGCGTTCGCTACTTCAGTTGCATTTATCACACCATCACCATCACAATCTGCAGTGGCTGTAATAGTTACTGTTACATCGGCCATGTTATAGTCGCAGGCATCTCTTGGATCGGTACCGTTGGCTATTTCAGTTCCGTCTATCACCCCGTCTCCATCGCAATCTACTATAGCTAAGATTGTTTCCGTGATATCATCTATTTGGTAATCACACGAATCTGTCGGATCAGTATCATTGGCTATTTCGGTGGCATCGATTACCCCATCGCCATCACAATCATCAGTTGCCGTAATCGGCTGGGTAATATCTACCACATTATAGGAACAGGCATCTTTCGGATCGGTGCCATTGGCTATTTCGGTTGCATCGATCACCCCATCGCCATCACAATCTGAAGTCGCTGTAACAGCCACAGTAATATCGGCCACATTATAGGAACATTCGTCCTTCGGATCGGTGCCATTGGCTATTTCGGTTGCATCGATCACCCCATCGCCATCACAGTCTGAAGTCGCCGTGATCGTTTCGGTAATATCCGCAGCATTATAGGAACAGGCATCCTTTGAATCGGTGCCATTGGCTATTTCCGTTGCATCGAT
>CALLVX010000118.1 GCA_938010765.1 uncultured Flavobacteriaceae bacterium
TTTCTTTACTTCGTTCATTTTCGCTTGATCCTCGTTCAGCAGTTGCTTCTTTTCTTCAGACAAGGGATCTCCGTTCATAATTTCACCGGAGTTAAAATGATTTCCAAATTCCATCATCCAATCCATCATCGATTTATTGGCATCCTTTAAATCATTGACGGCATTTCTATAAATAGGGTCTGGTGCTTTGGGATCTACCTTGGCTTCCAGTTTTGAAATAAAACTGTTAATATTATTCATTTTCGGCATTAGCTCATCGTGCACGGCCATTACCTGCTCCATTTGGGTAGGACCTTCAGATACGGTCGCTCCTTTTTTCTCTTTACAGGAGGTGGTCAGTACCAGAAAAGTTATAATCAGAATGTATGTTAGTTTATTCATATTTTATTTTTTTTCAAAAGTAGTTAGTAAGACCCGGATTTCAAAAGCAAAAGGCGTTTTGAAATGTGCTGATCGCTCTGATCGCTTCTCAGTATCGGGTCTTGGTTTTCTTGGTTCAACATTACAAAAACGGCATAACTACGGTCCACCATGAGTATATCGGGTATTTACAAATGAGGCAGATATTCCTTGAGCTTTTCCACTGCCCGATACCAATTGGCGGTGACTTCTTTTCCAGCTAAAAAGTCCAGCATGATCTTTTTATAAGGCGTATTGCAATCCAAGTGTCAGCGTTTCCTGATTCTTCAATTGAATACCATTAAGATCTTGGTGCAAAGGATATCCAAATTCAAAACCAAAACGCAGGTTTTGAAGGGCTCCTGTAGTGATGTAGTAGTTAAATCCAATGCCGCCATTCAAGATGTTTCTCCCAGAATTGTTGGTGTCTGCAGTGATGACCATCATAGGATTGAGGTCGGGGTCGACCCCGTTAATTTCACCTATCCAAACCCCTTCGAGTGTGGCGCCTATACTAAAGCTATGGCCAAGCTTTAGCCCGATCCATTGGTTAAGGGCGTATCTGTTACCCAACCTGTATTCACGGTGGTTTTCACCAAAACGTAGTACACTCGATACTTGCGCCCCATAGGAGAATATTGCGCTTTGAAACAGGTAGGTGACGACTAGTTGAGTGTCGAAGGTACCACTCCCAATTTGCATAGGGTATGGAAGTTCTACATCGTTGGGTGTCGATGCAGGGGTAACGTCTTCTTCCGAAATGCTACCGGTCGGAATACTTAACCCAAATCTGGTATGAACCAACTGCCTATTTTTATCCATTAATTTGTACATGCCCGAGAGTGAAGCATCGCCAAAACCGGCAGTTTCCGTCGTAAACGTGCCTCTCGTTCGGGTTATATGATCCATTGACATGGTTAGGTAGTTAAACATGACCATTAGGGTAAGGCGATCGCTTGGAGCGAACATGCCTCCCAACATATGCATATTCATTGGCATTTGGGTCGGGGTCACCATATAATCTGCCAAGGCATCGTCGAAAGATGCGTCGTCCCTTCCTTGCTTTAAATTTTTCATATTCATGTGCATATAGCGATAAGAGAACATCCATTCTCCCTTGCCGTGCATGTGATCTCCCATGACCGAGATGGGTGCATGGCCATCTGGCCTTGCAGCAGACCATTTTTTGGTTTTTTCATCAGTATTTTCTTGTGCGCATAGCGCAATGCTTGCCATTATCAAAATGGCAGTGATATATTTTGTCATTACTGTACCGTTATTGTTTGAATTATAGATGCCCCTCCCTGCTCCTTTAAACAGGAGAGGATCAAAAAAGAAAGAAAATTTAGGCAGCGATGCTAGGAGGATGAATGTCGTACCTACAGAACAAAAAAGAGTAATTGTCCAGATAGGTGAAATGGTGTTTTAATCCGAAGGTGTTTTCTTGTGAAGGGTGTATGTTGATGATAACTATGAACCCTATAGGATACTCCTCCATGACAATCGGCGGAAGGTTTTGCCGTTTTTCTTCGTTCTGTTCGTTGAGTTTTTGCATCAAGTAACATTTTCCGTTACATGATAATTCTGGTTTCTCTTTATTGATGCAAAGAAATTCTGCGATATAGTCTTGATTCACTACATATTCAAAAAGGGGCAGTACCGGCCGAAGCATAGCCAAAAGATAAAGCAAAACAAAAAATAAGGCCCAATATGATTTCAAGTTGAACTATTTTTCACAAAGGTAGTATAGGATTTTTAAAGAGGGCTTTTCGAAACCCTAAAAAAACATCACTTTTGCACAAAATTTTGTTGATTGAACGACTACCAAAAAAAGTGGCTGTACCTGCTCATCCTTGCGTTGATTTGGGGTTCCTCTTTTATTCTTATCAAAAAATCACTTTTGGGAATGTCGCCGCTCCAAGTGGGCGGGTTGCGCATTGTTTTTGCCTCCCTTTTTTTGTTTCTGTTCGGGTTTAGAAGTATGAGGGGAACGACGCTTCGCGATTGGAAATGGTTAGGCATGGCAGGGCTCCTAAGTAGTTTTTTTCCTCCTTTTTTGTTTGCTGTGGCCCAGACCGAACTCGATAGTGGCGTAACGGCTATCTTTAATTCAACAGTGCCCTTGATGACGACCTTGGTGGGGATTGCCCTATTCGGGCTCATCATAACAAAAAGACAAATCGTTGGGGTGTTCGTAGGGTTGTTCGGTACGGTAGCGCTAATTGTTGCGGGGATGGAACTGACTCCCGATCAAAATTATTGGTACGCCATTCTTATATTGATCTCAGCCTTGGGGTACGCACTGAACATTAACATCATAAAGACCAAGTTAGGGCATCTGGGACCGTTGGCGGTGACAACGGGCAGTTTTGGGGTGGCCTTTCTACCGGCTTTGGGATTGGTACTATATTCTGACTTCTTCGATCAGATAGGCCATAGTGAAAAAATGCAAACGGCGCTCTGGTATCTTTTGGCACTCGCGATTGGAGGAACTGCAATTGCAAATGTATTTTTTAATAATCTTATCAAAGTGTCGAGTCCTGTGTTCGCCGCCTCGGTCACCTATTTAATTCCGTTGGTCGCTATCATTTGGGGCGTTTGGGATGGGGAAATCATTAATGCCTATCAATTAGTGGGCGGCCTCATTATCCTTTTGGGGGTTTGGCTGGTAAACAAGAAAAAAAAGTAATCCCCGCAGCTCACTTGCAGCTGACCTAGTGTTTGTTTTTGGACTGACTAAAACTACTTTTTTTGGATTTGCCATTGTAAAACTGTAACAATTGTGCAACATACCTATCTTTAAGTAAAATCAATCATAAAACACCTAGTAATGAAAAAAGCGTTTTTAACAGGAATAATAATGGTGATGACCTTTTTGGAGGCTCATACCCTGCACGCACAAGCAGAGGTCATATCGGTAAAATCTTTCGAAAAGGTGATCGTAAGTCCGCATATAGAAGTGACATTAAAAGAGGGTGCCGAGGAGTCGGTTGTAATCAACGATGCCAAGGTTTCGAAAGATAAATTGAATTTCGAGGTCGAAGGTAAGACCTTGCGGGTGTACCTCGATGATGCCAGGGTGCTTACCAAAACCGAAAAAGTGAACGATCGTAATTACAAGGGGCGCAAGTCTATTTACAACGGCACCATTGCAACGGTGACAATTACTTTTAAGAAGCTAAAAAATCTCTCGGTACGGGGCGAGGAACGTATTCGTGTGGCCAGTGCTTTAAATCTTAAAAATATGAAATTGAGCATATACGGGGAATCAAAAGTGTATTTCGATGACCTTACTGCAGAAGATTTAAAAGTAGCCATCTACGGGGAAAGCTATTTGGAGATTGCCGATGGCTCGGTAAATCACCAAGTATACCGCGCTTATGGCGAGAGTGAGGTAAATGCATCTCAAATACGGAACAAATCAACTAAAATCACTGCCTATGGGGAAAGTAACTTTAGAGTAAAAGTATCCGATCGGCTTAAGGTCACCTGTTTTGGAGAAGCCAAGATCAACTATGCGGGCAGTCCCGAAGTAAGTAAGGGTATTGTAATCGGGGAGGCAGAGATTAGAAAAGTAAGCGACCTTTAATACGCAGAATCCAGGAGGGCTTCTAAGGCCAGAATTTTTCAACCGGAAGTGGTTTCATTTAGGAGCTGCTTCCGGTTTAACATTTATAATTGGGTAATATGCAGTTAGTTACTTACCTTATAAGGGCAATCATAAAATTTCGTGGAAATGAAAAAGTTTACCCTTCCAATTCGCTTCGGAATCGCGGTCAGCGGTTCATTAATTGCCTATTTTTTGATTCTCTCACTCCTGAACTTGCATACCAATATCTTTTTTAGTTTGTTCAATGGTGTCATAACGGGCTTTGGTATTTACAAAGCCATTCACTACTTCCGTAGGGAAGACCCCGAAGGTTTTGACTATGGGAAGGGTTTTTCTGTAGGGCTTGTTACGGGCTTCGTCGGCACTTTGATTTTCACCACCTTTTTTGCCCTGTATTGTACCGAGATCAACCCAGAATTTATGAAACAGATCTCAGCGGCATGGTTCAGTTCTTTTGAGCGCTTTGAAGCCATTTTATTCTTTACTGTTGCCATTATGGGTTTTGCCACGACCTTGGTACTTACCCTCTCTTTTATGCAGTTGTTCAAAGCGAGCAATAATTTGAATAAAAAATCGATCTAAAAACCTTTAAAATCACTTGTTCATTCAGCATTTAGCAGTATATTTGCATCCGCTTATTGAAAAAAGTAAGCGTTACTAATAAACTAATTATACACGCTATGTATGCAATTGTAGAGATGGCAGGGCAGCAATTTAAAGTTGCGAAAGACCAAAAAGTGTATGTTCACCGTTTGCAAACGGAAGAAGGTAAAAAAGTCGTTTTTGACAATGTACTTCTTTTGGATGACGGAACGAACGTTACCATTGGCGCCCCAGCTATAGACGGTGCGGCCGTAGAGGCCAAAGTCGTTAAACACCTTAGAGGTGACAAAGTAATCGTCTTCAAAAAGAAAAGACGTAAAGGGTACAAAAAGAAAAACGGGCATCGCCAGTCGTTGACCGAAATCGTTATTGAGAGCATCGTAGCGAAGGGCGCTAAAAAAGCGGCCCCCGCAAAAGCCGAGAAACCGAAGGCAGCGCCAAAACCTAAAGCAGCGGCAGCTCCAGTAGTCGAAAAAGCGGCTCCAGCGAAAAAAGCCAAAGCCGATGATTTGAAGAAAATCGAAGGTATTGGTCCCAAGATCGCTTCAACATTGGTAGAAGCCGGTATTGCAACCTTTGCTGAATTGGCAAAGAGCGATGCGGCTAAAATTGCTGAGATCATCGCGGAAGTACGCGGAAACCACGTAACCGACACATGGCCAGCACAAGCCAAATTAGCTGCTGAAGGCAAGTGGGATGAGTTGAAAAAATGGCAAGACGAATTAGATGGTGGTAAGGCCTAAGCGCTTTATTACTCAAGTATAACAAGATAAAACCGTAACAAAATGGCACACAAAAAAGGTGTAGGTAGTTCTAAGAACGGTAGAGAATCAGAATCGAAACGCTTAGGGGTTAAGATTTTTGGTGGCCAAGCAGCCATCGCTGGCAACATTATCGTAAGACAACGAGGCACAGTGCACAATCCAGGAGAGAATGTGTATGCCGGAAAAGACCATACTTTGCATGCAAAGGTCGATGGTCTTGTAAAATTTGAAAAGAAAGCAGGAGGAAGATCCTATGTTTCTATTGAGCCGTTCGAGGCTTAAGAAACTATTTCTATAGAATTAAAAAGCCCCTTTCTATTTGTAGAAAGGGGCTTTTTTAGTTGCCTACTTTTCCAGAATGTCCCTAATAATTTTCAGATGATGTTCGGTGTGTAATTTGATAAAGCGTTTTGTTTGCCCCTTATCGAGTGTTTTGAAATAAGGATGTTCAAAATGAGCCTTGTCATCGAGGCCTTCTATAGATCGAAGTTTTTTTCGGGCAGTTTGTAATTGCAGCAACAGTTCTTCCGGGGTAATAAGCGCAGTTGGGCGAACCGACTTTGGTGATTTGCCCACGCCTCTGGGAATATACCCTATTGTAAAACAGTACAAACGACTTGCGCTAAAATTGCCTTTGAACTTCTCGGGATTGGAAAGTGTAAGTGCGTCGCAAATAGTATTCACCACCTTTAAGCTATGACCCAAATGCCAACCGACCGATACTTGGGAAACTTTGAGGTTTCGCTGCTCTCGTTTTATCAAATGCGTCTCGATTTCCAACAAGGAATCTTCTAAAAAGCCCGCATTTTCTATGGAATTTTGTTCGTACAATATATAGCTGATTATAGCTCCTAAAAGTATAACAAATCCCCGTCTTCTTAGGTGTCGCATTACAATGTAATCTTTAGATCGGTTTTTTTCCGGTACTCCATCCCCACCATAGTTTCGGTTTCATGCGGCTTAAAATAGAATCGGAAAGGGGGCTTTGGTACTTTCCGGTTTTCTCTTTCGATTGTTTGCTGTTCTTTTTGCTACCCTTGCTCATATCAAAATTTTTAAGATTAAAACTGAAAACGATATCCAAAATCGGGAAAGAAACCTATTTGATCTACCTGATCTACATTATTGGTCAAGCGATTGTAGCGTCGGGCAAAAATGTTCTCATTGGCGCTCACATTCTGTAAATCGAAGTAAAATTGGTGAGAACGCTTTTTCTGTTTGCTGTTGAGCTTTATTCCGAACTTAAGGTACCATCGAAAGTAGGGGTCGTACTGTTGGCTATAGGCCAATTCTTCGAAGCGTACTTCGAAACCGGCTTGTTGTGAGGCTTCAAGGTCAACTGGGGTAAAGTAACGCTCTCCTGCGGAAGTTAGTCGGGTATCTACGAAAAACACATTTTGTCTTGCTTTGCCGATTTTAAATTCTTTCCCGGCCAGTAGGTTTACAACATACCCATTGTTAAATGGGGAGTCGCGTTCAATACGGTCGCTTCCAGTATATTTACTTTCAAAAAAGGACCCAGTGAGCAAGCCGTAATACCCTTTGCTAAAGAATCGTTCGAGGGTAAGTTCAATCCCTTGGTTGTATCCGGTACCTTCGTTTACCAACGAAACCCGGTCATTCTCAAAGCCAAAATCGGCCCCCTCGGTCAAAGTTGAATAGCTCGATGGAAAAGGCTCCACGCCCGCGCGATCAATGTCTTGGTAATAAACCTCTATCTTACCGCGCCAGTTGCTTGATAATTTTACATCATATCCTAAGACAAAATGGTTGCTACGGGTAAAATCGAGCTCTTTATTGGTCTGTATCAACTGTCCCTCAACCTCTTGATTTAAAAATAAAATGGGAAGTGGCAATTGTTGTTGATGCAATCCGTAGCCAAGGTTAATGGTATGGTTAGGAGCAATAGCATAGGCCATGGCTGCCCTTGGCTCCAAAGCGAATTGGTCGTTAAGGTTGCTGTATTGCCCATGAACACCGGCATTAAAGGTCAGTTTTTCGGTAAGCCGAAATCGCCCCTGTACGTAGGGCTGAAAAAGCAAGACATTTTCATCAATGTCCCGAAAGGTGAAAAAATCGGGATCCCCGTCTCCGTCTATATCTGCTTGTTCGTCGCGATCCCTTAAAAGGCTTTCAACTTGAAAGCTTTCAAGAAGTACTCCGGCCCGGAGGGTCGCTTTACTACTAAGTTTGGAGTTGAACAAAGAGGAAATAGTGAACCGGGTCTCAGAATTTTCAGCTTCGGTAAATTGTATAATGCGTTCTTTTGGTGTGTCTTTTTCAATAAAACGATCCACATTAAAATCGTTGCCAGAAAAAGACCCGGATACGATGGTTCTTAAAAAGGAGTTATCTCCCAAGCCAATATTATGCTTAAGTCCCAGGACTCCAAAACGAGATTCTGCCAAAGTATTTTCATCTTCTGCCGAGAACAGATCGTCGGGGTCAATATCATCTCCCAAAAACTCGATATCCGAGTTGCCAATGATACCGAAAAGAGAAAAGTTGCCCAACTTCCCTTTTCCAAAGTTTATGTTATAAGAAACGTCGCTATAGTTGGGAGTGGCCGAAGTTCCTCCCGCTCCGATTCCTAGAATGCTTACCAACGAATAGCGCCCGGCTACCAGAAAAGAACCATTGTTTTTTCCCAGCGGACCTTCTGCCATTACCTCTACCCCGGTAAAGATGCCGGTCTGTAAGGTGAATTCATAATCGTCGACGTTCCCATTTCTAAAACCGAGATCAAAAACCCCTCCTAGGGCATTCCCGTATTCAGCCGGAAACGCTGAGGTCAAGAAATCAGAACTTTTTAGCATATTAGGGTTAAGTGCTGAAACAGGCCCTCCGGTGGTGCCAGCTGTGGCAAAATGATTGGGGCTGGGAATAGGGATGCCCTCTAGGCGCCAAAGCAAACCAGTGGGGGAGTTGCCACGTACTACAATGTCGTTGCGACTATCATCGGGTGAAGAAACGCCTGCAAAGTTCGCGGCCAAGCGACCTACGTCGCTACGACCACCCGAAAAACGTGTTACCTCTTCCAAGCCGAATTGGCGGGTAGAGACGGTAGACATTTTATTCAAGGGTCGGTCTTTGTTGGTGTTACCGGTAAGTACCACTTCGTCTAATTGATTAAAGGCTTCGGTAAGTGCCACGTTCAAGAATACATCTTTTCCCGAGGTCACTTCTATATTGGGGATTGTAAACGACTCAAATCCGATATAACTTACCCGTACCACTTGGCGACCTACAGGAACATCATTTAGTGCAAAGCGGCCGTTCTCAGCGGTTACCACCCCTTTGGCTTCCACCGTATTCAAAAGTTCTACGGTGGCTCCCAACAACGGACTTTCCGATTGTTTGTCGACCACCAGTCCTTTTATGGTGCCACTTTGGGCAAAACTGCCCAAACTCAGTAAAGCAAGTGCTAAAAAAAGTACTCTTTTCATAATCCAAATTTTTTAAGATACTCAAAGATGTAGTTGTAAATGGTGGTGCGCAATGGAAAGGAAAAGGAACTGGGAATTGCTGTTTTGAATTGTGGTATAAGTGATTGAAACGAATATAGGGATTGGGATGGCCGCGTTTTCAGGTCACCATTGAATCGCAACGGTTCAATGGCGAATACGACATTACAACCTTGGTGAATACTGGGATTTGTCTCAATTTCTATACTTTTACCCCAGTATGAATAAAATCCTTAAAAATAAGGCGCTGCAGAAGTTTAGTTTTCGATTGTTGGTCGTGTTACTCATCTTTTTTGGTGTAAAGTTGACGATCAACCATGGAAAAGATGAAGGGTTTTTTAGTTCCGCTTCCCTATTTTATTTTTGCTCGGCTTTTTTCTTGGTTATACACACCTGGGAAATTAATGATTGGCTCATTAAAAGACGGCTGAAAAAGCCGAACGGCCTCGATATTCCAGGCAGTTTGATGGTCATAGCGGGCACCTTGGCCTTTTTGGCCCCCGTTGCCGCAGGAGTTTATTATTTAGGCCTGTATGCATTGGAAGATATATGTCAAATCCCTACGGACGATAAATTTATGCGTTTCAGAGAAGATTGGTTGCGCGCCATGGTCCTAGGTTTGGGGATTATGGTTTTTAATATTTTATATTTTTCTGTAAAGCAGAAAAAAGATTTGGAGCAACAAATGAACCTATTGCAAAAGGAGGTAATGACCTCAAAGTATAAATCGTTAAAAAGCCAAATAAGTCCCCATTTTTTATTCAATAGTCTTAATACGCTAACCTCACTTATGTATGAAGATCGAGATTTGGCATCCGATTTTGTTACACGATTGGCTTCGAGCTATCGGTATATTTTAGATAATAAGGAAGAAGATGTAGTAAGTTTGGAAAAAGAACTGAATTTTCTCGACTCTTTTAAATTTATGATGAATGTACGGCATTCAGACGCCATTTTTATCGAAACGAATATTGGGGTAAGTCCGTCTGAATTTTGTATCCCTACCTTGTCTCTTCAAATGCTGGTAGAAAATGCCATGAAGCATAACTTTTTCTCGAAAGAACAGCCCATGTATATAAAGGTATATACGGTCGGCAAAATTGCTCTGGTGGTAGAAAATACCCTGCGCAAGCGAGAACCTTTAAATGAGACCACCCAATTGGGGATTGCCAATATTCAAAAACGCTATACATTTTATACCAATCAAGAGGTTGCCATTGAAAATGAGAATGGCCTCTTTAGGGTCACTATGCCGCTCTTAAGTAATAAAGCGCTGAATAGCCCCTTGTTAACGGTATCTTAACCCTATAACTACTTAAAACATTGAAAGCAATTATAGTCGAAGATGAACACATCGCCTCCCGGCGGTTGGCGCGACTTATTGAAGGGCTTGCCCCAGAGATTGAAATTGTTGCCCAACTTACATCGGTCGAAAGTGGTTTGAAATGGTTTAATGAGCACCCACTTCCCGATCTGATCTTTCTAGATATTCAATTGAACGATGGCTATGGTTTTGATATTTTGGACCAGCTCGAAGAACACCCTCCTGTAATCTTTACAACGGCGTACAACGAATATGCCATTCGAGGATTTAAGTACAATGGGTTGGACTATCTCTTAAAGCCTATTGATAAAAATGATTTACGTACCGCTTTGGATAAGTTTCAGAAAACGACCAGTCGAGGAGACGAAGTTTGGGGCGATCAAAAATTAGAGCAGATCCGAGATTTGTTTAATAAGGAGTACAAACACCGGTTTATGGTGAAGGTGGGAAATCAGTTCAAGTCGTTCAATGTGGAAGATATTGCCTATTTTAAATCGAATGAAGGGCTTATTTTTCTACATGCCCATAATGGCAAGTCCTTTCCTGTAGAGTATACAATCGATCAATTGGAGAATATCTTGGATCCCGTACAATTCTTTCGTATTAACAGAAAGTTCATGGTAGCTGTAAAAGCGGTGGAAGAAATTCACAGCTATTTTAATAGCCGTCTGCTATTGAAACTGCTTCCAAAAGAAGAAGAGCAAGTAATTGTTTCCAGAGAACGTACAGGGAATTTTAAGCGTTGGTTGGATCTTTGATTTTTACGAAATCAAAATAAAACAAACAAACTGGTCTAATTAATAAATATCTTTTTTATATTTGTTGCAATGGGATACAAACACAACAAAGAAGATATACTAGATGTAGGCTTCGATGTACTTCGAAGAAATGGGTATCACAATGTTGGTATCAATCAGGTATTAAAGGAGTCTGGAATACCCAAGGGCTCTTTTTATAACTTTTTTGAATCGAAGGAAGATTTTGCCCGGCAGGTTATTGAAAGATATGGCTGCTCTAACTTGGCATGGATGGATGGATTTTTCAAAGATAGCACGCTTTCACCCCTCGAATCATTGAAGGCGTTTTATGCGTTTATGATCAAAGTAAATGAAGAAGATGCGTATTCCGGAGGTTGTTTGGTGAATAATATGAGTATGGAAGTTGGCCGTAATAATGATTTATTGGCTTCCGAAACGAACCAACAGTTTATCGGTTGGTTAAATGTATTGGCGGCCGTTGCCCAAAAAGGGCAAGAAGAAGGGGAGATCACTAAAAAATATACATCGCTTGAATTGGCAGAATACCTTCATGCCGGTTTTTTTGGAACCTTATCTAGGAGCAAAGTGACACGTTCCCGAGTATATATGGACACTTGGTACGAAATGACTTTTGAATTCATAAAAGCATAATTTTTTATTTAAAAATAAACAGAACAGTCTAATTAATTAAATATCATCAAATGAAATACCTATCAAAATCAGTTATTATTGTAGTGCTTGCCGGATTGCTTTTTTCTTGCAAAGCGGTTGATTTGCGTACTGATGCCTTGCTAAATAATTCTATCGAGAATTCCGAAGGGCAAGGGCGCGCTCTTTTGAACGAGTCAAAAAAAGCAATGGGGTACGATCTCTTGGAGCGGACAGAAGTATACGAAACCAAAGCCGTGTTCGATTGGAATCCGGTTTGGCTCACGATGCCGATGAATGCCTTTCCCGGTAATAACAAAAAAGAGCTGGGGTTGCGGTTGGCGACCAATAGCTTTGACGGGCAGATCGAATACTTCGAAGGCAGAAAAAAGGGAACCATTCAGGGCGTGCAATCATGGGAAGGTTATAAAACCAGTACCAAAGGCGACAAGCTTAAACGACACGAGCATGATCGCTATATCTGGGGACTTGCAACCTATCATTATCTCTTAGAAGCACCAATGCATTTACCGGATGCCGAGATTGTGCGTTATGGAGGTATAAAACCACTCGATGGGGTCGATTATGATGTGGTATTTGTGAGTTGGGGCAGTGAAGCTCCTAACAAAAGCTACGACCGCATGCTAGCGTATATCAACCCAAAGACCAAGTTCATAGATTTGTTGGAAGTTACCATTAATGACTTCTTTATCACCATGCCCAAAGGGCTACAGCATGCCACCGCACGTTATAAAAGAGAAAAAACCAGTATCGGCGCCTACCTTCCAAGCAAGGTAGTTATTCAATTCAAGTCGCCAAAAGCTCCCGATGGCAGTGGGGTTTATAATTTTTCGTTGAGCGATTATCAATTTGATTCATTCGATAAAAAGAAGCTGTACCCAATTCCCGGACTAAAGCAATATGGTTTCGCCAAACCTACCAAATAAGTATCCGATGCAAAAAAAAAAATCGACGCGGCCTTCCCTTTTAAGTCACAGTATGAACCGGTGTTAGAATCCGAGATTCATTATGTTGATGTAGGTGATAAAAGAGCCGCCCATACTTTTTTACCGTTGCATGGTAACCCCACGTCGGCATATCTCTGGCGAAATATCATCCCCCTTCTTTCACCGGTAGGGCGTGTCGTAGTCCCTGACTTGATTGGAATGGGGAAATCAGGAAAGCCGGGAATCGACTATACCTTTAAGGATCATATTATGTATATCGATGCCTTTATTTCTCAATTAGGCCTTCAAAATATAATCCTAGTCGTTCAGGACTGGGGTTCAGGGATAGGGTTTCATTATGCCAATCGGTTTCGAACTATGATAGCTGGTATCGTTTTTTTTGAAGCCATTGTAAGACCGATATCTTGGAGTGACGCTACATTTTTGGAACGGATCATATTCAAACGGTTTCGACATCCAAAAAAAGGCTATAACATGATTGTGAAGAAAAATTTCTTTGTCAACCGTTTTCTCCCAATGATGACGGGAAGAAAACTCTCCAGCGAAGAAATGGATCATTATAGAGAACCTTTTTTAAACGAAAAAGATCGGTTGCCTTTGTTTGTATGGCCTTCACAAATTTCAATAGGAGGTTTTCCAAAATACAGTACCGATGTTATTCAGTCGTATTCCGAATACCTGCCAATTTCGGAAGTCCCAAAACTGATGTTTCATGTTCGACCCGGTATGATCATCAAAAAAAAGGAAGCCCAACAGATCATCGCAACTTGGAAAAATCTTGAGGCCGTGGATCTTGGTAAGGGGAAGCATTATATACAGGAAACCCATCCAACTGAAATTGGGGAAGGTATCGTAAAATGGTATAGGAACATTTTTGGTGCGGAGTAAATTATATGTTTTACTACGAACAAAAGACAAACGAACCATTTCACCCGACCTTATGTTGTAAGGCCCTTCAAGAGGGGTGAAAGACCGGTTCAAATGCACTTTATCGATTTGTTCGTACACTTCGTCAGTTTTATGTAAGATTTTCCTTAGTGGCAGGGTTCTTATAGTCCCAAATGTTACCAAAACTAACCGCCATGAAACTAAATGTTATAGTAATAGACGACTCTCCAATACAACTATTGATTGCTTCAAAGTTGATACAACAAAATCATCATTTGACCCTTATGGGTTCCTATACAAATCCTACTCTCGGGCTGGTCGCCGTGAACAGTATGAATGTTGATATTGTTTTGTTGGATGTAGAAATGCCGGGAATGGATGGTTTTTCTTTCAAAAAAGGCATCGAAAAGGAAGTACTCGTAATAATGAATTCTACGAGGAGTTCTTTTGAAAGTGCCGCATTGAATGCAGGAGTCCTAGACTTTTTGTCCAAGCCTTTGAGTGCTTCCAAACTTGGTAGCGCAGTTTCTAAGATTTGCGTTGAACAACCTTATACCGGCCATTTACCAGGTGTGTTTCCTGCAATTGCTAGTTAAGAGAATCAATGCCAAGAAATTCCACAACATGCCTATTTAACCCTTTTAGGCCTACATTTGTTATTGTTTTGTTGAATTTCCTTTTTGAAAATCTCACCAATTTTTGTTCGCCTTGGTTTACTCGATAATCGAGATTTATAATGCTCCAACGCGTGCACGACAATGGTACAGACAGGCCTTGCGTCGAAACCAATGTTAAATTTCCTTTTAATGCCTCGTGGGCTTGCCCCGAGGTAGTTTAGTTTCTTCTTTTTGATATTATCGCTATCACCTGCGATAAGGAAACCCGTACCAGAATCCAAAGCATGTTCATCTTACGGAAATTTTGAAGATTAAACCTGAAATAGCACGATGCACGGCTTTCAATTAGCAAAAATTTCTGTATTTAAGTACATACCCATCAATACCCCTTTCGTGGTTTTACAAAATAGATAGGCGTTTCAAATTTTTTAAATAACTGTGGTTTTTAGAGCCCTACTCTATTTCTTTTTTACTATTGGGGCGATGGTCAAAACCCTAGAACTAATTTGTATTGGGGGCACTTTACGGGGTCAAGACATATTTAAAACGCAGTGAAGATTGGTCCTTGATAAAAACCTTGGAAAGCGAGAACTCACAAATTTTGGAAAGGGTACTATTCAAGCATAACAAAACGAATACTTACTTATTGGCAGGGGCCTATGACGGGAAGTACATTGAACAAACCACTATTGATTTTTTAATGGTGGCTAGCGGGGCCGGGTAAAAATAGTGGAGTTAGATGGGAAAGAACATTGTTTTGGTGGTGGAGCAGACCTCGTGGTCTATAGTAAATTCTATGAACAGAGAGCCATACTATTGGCCGATATGGATAAATCATGTTTTTTAGACTTCTTCAGCAACTTTTAGAACTTAAAAGGATTGTTTTGGTTGTTCATTACAAGGTGAATGCAAGTACCTTCTGCCCATACAGTAAGTTATAGTTAAATCTGATGTTAAAAGATGCGGAAAATGTAAGGGCAAGAAGCCCCAGTTGTATAAATGTGGTAAATGGGACATTTCATGCAAAACCTTCCTTTAGTAGTTTTTTCCAATACATGTAACCAGCGTTCCGGTCTTTCAAGAACATTGTCCTTATTTTTTAGATAAGGCATGGGGTCGGCGATACGCGTAATCATGGCGGCCAAAGTTTTAAGAACCATATCAAAATTGTAAAACTGATGATTCTATGTGTATTGTGTGAAGGCTGAAAATCAGTTAAGTCCAGAAAAATAGGTTCGTGGCAAGGGTATTAAAATGGAAAGAGACTACAAATGATTTGGTCCGAATCCAAATAATAGGCAATCGATAAAATATTAATGTAAGAAAAAACAAATAAAAAATAAATATATTTTTTGGGGGAATTTAGGGAATTTTGATACAAGTGTTAGATAAGTATTGAATGTAAACTCAAACATTCTATTAAAAATGTATATATGTTATCTGAACAATCAAAAGAAAAGTTATTGGCTGAAATGGAAGCCATAAGCGGAAATGAAAAACTTGTCGAAGGTACAGTTAGTGGAACTATCGATAGAGAAAAACAAGAGTCTTTTACAATGGGCCTTTTTGCTAATCAGGCAGATCAGGCAAAAAGAAGCTCTTTGGGAGAATACGCTAAAAGTCTTGATTCCTGGGTTGAATCCGCTTCTAGTAGGGCAAGATTGGTGGTCGTGGAAGGGGATCCTGGGAATTTGGAACAATTGGCAAGAATTACTTTAAATGCTAGTCCCCTTGAACGAGTGGTCATTGTGGGCCTTCATGAAAGTATGGAATCTAATTTTAAAACAGCATTGAAGGCACTGTGGGCTGAAAAACTCAAAGATTCCTCTGTAACTGCTTCCCAATTTCTGGAGCGCTATGCAATAGAAGCCGATCAACAATCATTTGAAGATATATTGAACAGCATGAGCGTGGAAGATCTTTTAGGACCTCATTTGGCCATGAGAAGTTTAGATATCGGTTTTGAGAACATGGCTGAAAAATTTCCGCAGTTCGATATAAACTTAGAAGAGGTTCTATGTTATGGGAAAAGTGCCGTACTTGCTGAGGGGACCCTTGCCTTGGGGCAAAATATAAGCTCAGGGGTTCCCGTCTTTACGGTAAGGTCAACTCCTTCCGAAGGTGCTGATCTTGGTTTGTGGAAATGTGCTTGTAAGGATACAGAGAACTTTGCCGAACAAATCACGGAAGGGAAGACCGCACATGAATTGATCGGTGAGAAAACAGATGATGGCTATCAAAATGTTATCGTTTGCCCTACATACCAGGAGTTATTCGAATTGGAAAGTTTGAAGAGGGTTATGGAAAGCCATGGTTTCCCAAACATCGAGGATCTTGAACAAGAAGATCTTGACTTTTTCAAGAAGATTCTTTTTCAAGAAGCTTTGTATCCTGCCAACACCAGTCCTGAAGCCATCACAAAAACGATTTCGAAAACCAACTCTAAACTAGGGGCGATTAGGTCTATAGCGGTGTCGAAAGCACTTTGGTGGAATTTGGTCAATAGGCCCGTTTCTACTTCGGTGGAAACTGAGTTTGCCCTTGGAAGGATGACTTTGGATGGAGGAAACGATTTAATCAAGGAAAACCTAGATAAAAAAGATTCATATAAGTTGTTTTTTGAACAAGTTTTAGTGAAAAAGGTAGGCGACGGACCTGAACATAGACTTGCAAAAGAGCAAGCATTTGCAGAAACGATCAATGCTTATTGTGCGATTGAAAAGAGGAATAATATCATCAGCGAACTGACAAGAGGCGAGATTGGAGCAGAAGAGTGGCGCAATTTTGGTCTGTCGGAAACAAATAAGGTAAGGATAGCGAATATAAAAGCGATCAATTCCTTACAGCCTACTATGCCCTTATTTATGGTGGGCGTAGCTACCGCTGTAACCGGATTAGTACTATCTACAGTTTCTGGAGTCCCCTTTGCCCTTGGTTTAGGAGTTGGTGTCACTGGTATGGCTAGTAGTGCTGCTGCTACGGTCTTTACGGGTTTTTCGGTGTATCACCAGAAAAAAGCAATCAAAAAGTATCTTGGAAGGGCCGTTTCTGCACTTGCACAAGCCAATTCGAAAATGTTCGATGCGCAACGGGAACGCGAAGTCCAAATCGCCAAAAGACTTGCGGGAATAAAAGACCAATCGTTATCGGAAAGCGTGGAAAACCATCAGAGACTACAATTTTTGAACGTGGCCGAACAAGGTTTGGGCCACGATGGTATTAGGGAAATCCCACCATTGACAACTGCTTCATCGGAAACAACTATTACAAGAGATGAATTCGAGCGGTTATCCGAACATGACACGGATAGTGAGATACATTCTTCGGCCTCCATGGTGTTTTCAGACGGGCCGCATACCTTAGACACTGATATGATGGGCGTTTGGAGTTCGGAAAATTTAATAAGACCTAGATCGGAACGTTTGGATACTGATACCTTTGGCAGGGATTTATGGGAAGGAAATTGGTGGGATCGTGGAATAAGTACCACAGCCAATGCTAATGCCGATGATTCGTTGGCCACCTACAGAATACAGGACGAGGCGGACCATGTAGTTATCGATATCTCTGAACCTATACCAGTAGATAGGGGCCCAACAAAAGAAAATTTCTTGGACATATTGCGCTATATCGACCAAGAAAACGATGTTGATATAGACGGTAAGGTACACGGAATCGTAGATAGGGAGAAGCAACTCTCTTATACAATGGATCTTTTCCTTGGACAGGCCCATCGATCAAAGCATAGCAAGTTGGGAGAGTATGGCACGAACCTCAATTCTTGGGTCGATTCCGCTTCCAGTAGGGCTAGGCTGGTCCTTGTTGAAGCAACCGCGGAGAATTTGAAGCAACTGGCCGAAATTACGTTTAACGCCGGCCCGCTCGAAAGGGTGGTCATCGTAGGTCTAGATGAAGGTTTGAAATCTAATTTCCGAACAGCACTTAAAGAGTTATGGGCAGAAAAATTGTGCAGCTCCAGTGAAAATGCTGATCAGTTCAGGAAACTATACGGTTTAGATGGAGAGGTACAATCTTGGGAAGATGTATTGAACAATGGTAGCCTGGAAGACCTTCTGGGGCCTCATTTGTACAACGAAAACTTAGAGGTAGGTTTTGAGAGAATGTCCGAAAAGTTTCCGCAGTTCGATGCCAATATAGAGGAAATCCTTTGTTTTGGTAAAAGTCCAGAACTAGCAAAGAAGTCGGCAATGTTGGGCCAAAGTATAGGTGCAGGGGTTCCCATTTTTGCGGTGAAGTCAGCTGCTATCTCTGATGCGGATATAGGGTTGTGGAAATGTGCTTGCAAGGATACAGAAGCATTTACCAGGCAAATCACCTTCGGGAAATCTGCGATTGACCTTATCGGAACGAAAACGGACGCAGGGTATGAGAACGTTACTATTTGCCCTAGTTTTCGAGGATTGCTGTCATTGGATAACTTTAAAGAAGAAATGACCGATAAAGAATACGTTGTTCCTGAAAACCTCACACAGGAAGATCTTGATTTTTTTGAAAAAATATTTTTTGAAGAAGCGCTATATCCAGCTGATACCAGCCCTGTGGCAATTACAAAAACGATTTCAAAGGCCACCTCGAAACTAATGAAGCTGGGAGGTGGAAAAGTAGCCGATTCACTTATTTGGAATTTGGTTAAAAGACCGGTCTCTGCCGTATTGGATGTGGAGTTCGCAATCGCAAACATGACCTTGGACGGAGGAAATGACCTAGTAAAGGAAGAATTGGACAAAAAAAAGACCTATAAACAGTTTTTTGAAAATTTACGGATTAGCCTAATTACAGAACATGGTCATAATGCCAAAGAGGCCACCCAAAAGGCATTTACACTTATGACAGAAGTATACTGTAAAAATGAAAAAGAGAATGTTGCCAT
The DNA here is from genome assembly GCA_938010765.1 of uncultured Flavobacteriaceae bacterium. Lineage (GTDB taxonomy): Bacteria > Bacteroidota > Bacteroidia > Flavobacteriales > Flavobacteriaceae > Pelagihabitans. Next base: position 18,935 of record CALLVX010000118.1, read on the forward strand.
ACAACGATTGGTAGGGGGCGAATGTGGTGCTGAAGAATGGAGGGATCTTGGCCTTGAATCGACGAACGCAACAAGGGAAATAGCTACAAAGGGAGTTAAGAACCTGATGCCCTTAATGCCGATTTTTTTAGGTGGAACAGTCCTTGGTGGAGTAGGATTCGGGCTGAGTTGGGCCTCGGTACCCGCGGTCGTTGGCACAGCTTTAAGCACGATAGGGGTTGGGGGCGCTTTGACGGCCACTGCCTTTGTGGGCAACGCTACTAGGCATCTGGTCAATGCAAATAAAAAACTACTGCCTATTGCTAATTTTGCCTTCGCCCAAGCAAATGCAAAAATGTATGCCGCCCAACGAGCGCGCGATACGGAAACTGAACGACAGTTAGTTGCCATTAAAGAATTGGAGTCCGTAAATAACATTGGGCACTTTCAGAGACAAGATAAAACCCTAGAAATCGCGGGAGATCAGCTATCGGTAACTGGGGCCGAGGAAAAGGTTGAAGTTGGGCAAGCGGCACTTACTCCACCAATGTCTACTGACGTGGGGGAAGAAGTTGAAGTGAAAACCGGACAGGTGCAAGAAGCGGTTGTAAGGTTAGAGGAAAAAACGGCGGGGCATTCTTCACAAGAATTCTTTGCAGCTGAAACAAAGGAGAAACCAATAACATTTTCCGAATCGGCGGCCGCGGCCGAGTCTATGGCAAACCCATTACTGGCACTAGGAGGGAGTGCACAACGGAAAAACTTGGCAGCTGGCGCTAGGAATAGCCTAAGTGCTTCGGAAGCAAAAACGGAAAGTATTCAAAAACCGAAAAAAAGGCGAAGTACAGGTTTTTAAGGCTTCACGAAAATTGAAACTGTTGGTAGCTAATGAATACAAAACCTATTTCAGATCTTTTGATAGTAATAGCAAGATCATTTACCGATAGTTTCGGGTACTAAAACTAGTATAAGCAATGACCTGGCACAAGCGATAGAAATTGTCGCAAGCAATTTTAGAGAATCTATTGTACGCGGCAAGTCTATTTTAAGTGAAAGGGGGGGCACTATAGCATCCCCCTTTTTTATAAGTAACTCGTAGCGTTTCTTTCTTTTTTTACCGAGTTGCCAAACCATTCTTCTACCGCAATCTTTTCACGCTTATCTTTTAGCATATGTACGTACCCTTCTCCTAATTTCAAATAGTCGCCTGCCCAGTCGGTTCCTTTTTGTGCAATTTCTTCTATAGCATCGCAAATAAAATACACCTCCTGATTCGTCATTGTAGGATGAAAAGAAGCCCGCACCCACCCCGGTTTATCAATGGTACAACCATCCAAACTGTCGATCATGATTTGTTCAGATTCGGGTTTTTTAATATTCAAAAGATAGTGGCCGTAGGTACCGGCGCATGAACAGCCTCCCCTGGTTTGAATTCCGAACCGATCGTTTAAAAGGCGTACCACCAAATCATAGTTGAGTTGGTCTATATAGAATGAAAAAATGGAAAGGCGATCGGTATGTTCATCGGCAAGGACATGTAAATTGGGAATTGCCTTGAAACGTGAAAATACAATATGATTAATTTCCGATTCACGATCTTCAATTTCCTGTGGCCCCATTTGTTCTTTTAACTTTATGGCCAAAGCGATCCGAATCGCCTGTAGAAAAGGAGGAGTGCCACCATCTTCTCTTGCTTCTGGGTCTTTCTTGTATTTATGGTTGCCCCAAGGGTCGGTAAAAACAACGGTGCCACCGCCAGGATGATCGGGAATTTTATTTTGATATAATTTTTTATTCATTATCAGTACCCCACTAGTACCTGGACCACCTAAGAATTTATGAGGGGAAAAGGTAATGGCATCTAGATAGTCGGTCTCATTGGGGTGCATATCAATGACCACATAGGGTGCACTGCATGCAAAATCTACAAAGCAATGGCCTCCGAACCGATGTGTAATACCAGCGATTTTATGATAGGGTGTTTTGATGCCCGTTACATTTGAACAAGCGGTAATAGAAACAATGAAACGACTAGTTTTGAGTTGCTCAAGTTCTTTTTCGAGGGCGTTGGTGTCTATAAGACCCTGTGCAGTATGAGGAATAATACGAACAATGCCAACTGTTTCTAACCACAAGGTGTGGTTCGAGTGATGTTCCATATGTGATATGAAAATTACTGGGCGGTCTTTTTCAGGAAAATTTATGTATCCTTTCATTTGTTCCGGCACCCGCAGACCAAGCAAACGAACCAATTTGCTCTTTGCACCTGTCATTCCAGAACCAGAAAAAATTAAGAGGTCGTCTTTATGGGCATTGACATGATTTTTAATGATTTTGCGCGCTGTAGCATATGCATTCGTCATCGTTGCACCGGTAAGGGAGGTTTCGGTATGCGTGTTGGCGACCCAAGGCCCTACCAGCTCTACCATGGTCTTCTCAATAGGGCCGTACAATCTTCCACTGGCCGTCCAATCTGCATAGAGAATGGGGCGTTGTTTTCCGTTAACAGTGGTAGTGGTAATCTCCCTTCCTATGATTTGTTCCCGAAAAGGCTCGAAGTAAGATTCTAATATTGTTACATCGTTTTTCATAAGGTCCGATTTATGGTTAACGGGCTAGGCGTTTTGAAACTGATTCTCAAGAATACTTACATCTTGCGCTATAAAAAGAGATAGTATGCTACGCATCTTGAGCCAATTTTCAGAATGGATGCAATAGCATACACTGGTACCCTGCGATTTATACTTTACAAGGCCAATATTTTTAAGCTCTTTTAAATGTTGCGAAATGGTAGGTTGGGCCAAGCCTATTTCGTCGACCAAATCACCACAATAGCAACCATCCATTTTAAAAAGATGTTGCAAAATGGCCACTCGGGCCGGGTTGCTTAAAATTTTAGCGAACAAGGCAATCTTATTTTGTTCGTCACTAAAAATGTCGGTACGCGCAAATCCCATAAAATATATATTCATTAATCGCAATAATACAATATAATAATGCAAACATCAAATTTATGATTGGGAAACTTGTCAAAGAAGCGGGTGTTTGTAATTTTTTAGCCTGGGCTATTCGAAATAGCCCATAGGGCGAACTTTAAAATAAGCCTAAGGATCGCTATGCTGGTTCTCAATAAATCGACGGGATTTAAAAATAGCGCGTAAGGTCGTCTCATCTCGAATGGAAATTCCTACGATATTCCGCCATTCCATAAAACTAAAACATTTATAGAAACTAAAGTAACTGCAATGAAATTGCAGGGTTTTAACCTTTAATTAGAAAATAAATGACAACGGCTCGAGAGCCAAAGATACCCTACCAACAATGGGCCTTGTCCTTATTGCGGGGGCATAGCTCCGTGGTTCCACGGTTCCCCTGCCTATAATCCATGGCCGCGAGGTCTCTTGGCGGGCCGCTCCTGGCCCTGTCCCGTTTCAGTGCTTGCGCCTAGGGGCCGGTAATCGCGGCCGGTGATCCACGGGATTGGTGGGTGGTCCGCCGAGGGCCGGAAGATCGGAGACGGGGACCGTTCCTTGGGTAGCTCCCGATGGCCCGCCCTGGGCCTCAGTGCTATAGGTTCCACTGGCTATTGCATCAATAAGGTCCCCGGCATCCGGACCTGACGATCGTTCTTCGAATATATTATCGATATACTCCCCTGGATCCATCCCCAGTTCCCGGAAATTTGGCGTTTGTATGATTTGTTCTTCCGTCGCCGGTTCTCCGGGCACTGCATCCGCTGCGATTTGCTTTCGCATGGCCTCCAATCTTTTGGCCTTGGCAATTGCAATCTTTTTTACGTAAGCGTTCGAGAGCTTCTTCTCTTCTTCGCTCAGCGACGCTCCTCTTCCCTTTTTATTACTCGCATCTCTCTTCTTGGGCAATACTTAATGCCTCCCAAGACGTTGCGGCGGCTTTATTTAGATTCGATCTTTTTGAGCTCTTTGCCCTATAAGACCGTAGTTTTTTTATTCCGTTTCGTTCAACTACTCTGGCTCTTCGCCCCGCGCTTTTTGAGCTTTAATTCTCTGGTTTTTTGTATTTGCGGCACGCTCCGCATCGGTATATTCCAGATCATTGTTTCGGGCCGTATCGTCCATTTTTTACCTCTTTTGTTTTTCCACCTTTTCTGCACCATGGCCTCCCATGGTATATATAAGTACGGAAACCGGGGGAAAACCCCCAATGCTTCCCCAGGGCACCATTTTGGGCTCCGGCATTCCGAAAATAAACCACTATGTATTTAAAATCCATAGTTTTTAATAAAGAAGTGATTTAAACTTTTTTTGGATCTAATGTAAGGGCTACAGAGATTTGTGTTGAAAAACATAATTCAAACCAAAACAACCCTTTATGTACTTTATACTTGACAAAGATATGATCCTCAATAACCTGCCATCTACCGACTCCGAGCAGGGGTTTTGGCCCTACGGTTCCCTTGCCGGAGATTGTCAACGCGATCCTATATAAGCTCAAGTCGGGCCTGCATTGGTCCCTGCTCCCGGTACGTGCGCTATTCTTGCTGGCAGTTGGTCTACTATCACTATCGCAAATGGTGCCTATCGGGATCATGGAAGCATTGTTGGATAAAGTTCCTTAGTGCCCACAAGTGCAATCTGGACCTTTCAAGTGTAGATCTTGACGGAAGCCATACACCTGGGATCAGGGGCGGTGACCAGGTCGAATATCGGGGGAGGAAGACGAGAAAGACCACCAACGCCCTATACCTAACCGATAGGCAGTGGCTTCCCTTGGCCATGTCGGAGCCCGTGGCCGGGAACCACAACGACCTTTTTGATATCGAGGTACAGTTCGAGGTGGTCACCGCCACGCTTGAACAGGCCGATATTCCCGTAAAGGGGCTGTTCCTCAACGCCGATGCCGGGTTCGATTCCAAGGCCTTTCGAGGCTCGTGCAATGAAAAGGAGGTCAATGCACATATCTGTTTCAACAAAAGGAACGGAAATACCGATAGGGACGAATATTTCGACCAAGGGCTATACGATCATAGATATTCGGTGGAACGGACCAATGTATGGGTGGACAGCTATCGCTCGTTGCTCAATAGGTTCGATACAACCACGGAAAGTTGGAAAGGGTTCAACCCATTATTTACCATTGTTGGTTTTTAAAACCTTGCACCTTGGCAAACTGAATGGTATTCATTAGATACTCTTCCAGATTGTATTCGGGAATAGGCAAGATTTGTTGTAAAAGAGTCGTATCCCATTCACAAGGTTTTGAAGTTAAGTAGGGAGTAAGGTGTACGCCTATGGTATTATAGTAGAACTGCTCTAACTTTGATTCAAAACCCGTGGTGCGGTCTATGTTATTTTGGGTGAGGCTAAAATTATGAAAGGCAACGGTATCCAATATCTTTCGAATACCTTCTGTTATGTGTGTTGTTTGAGAGTGAACAATATTCAATTGATCAATTGCCTTATCGAAAACGGAGGTGATTACCTTTGCGGCATAATCGGTCGGGATAATATTTAATCCACTATCGATATTTGCCGTAATCCGAATACGATCTGCTGAGGTATTTCGGTAGAAGAACTTGGCGAAAAGATAAAATACCATGTATTTGGAAATGAAAAAACTTGGGGTTTCCATCATATTACCGCCTAAAACGCTGGGGCGTAAGATTTGAATTGGTATCGTTCTTTCTTTTCCGGCCTTGATCAAGAACTTTTCGGCCGCATATTTAGAGGCCTCATAATGATTTCGATGTGCTAGGGGTTCGTTTTCGGTATAGTTGTTAGATAAAATACCACCCGCGTTTCCCGCAGAAAATGCGGTGCTGATATAGATAAATTTATCCATGCAATGAGAATACGTATCAAATAATTGCTTGGTAAATTCAAAGTTTTCCTTAAAAATTTCCTCTTTTGCGTCAGGAGCGGTAGAAAGATTCACATACCCGGCAGAATGAATAAAATGAGTTATCCTGTTCTTCGATAAAAAGGAGGATGGCTTTAGTAAATCCGTGGCAGGTACAACGCTAATCTTAGCGTATATTTTGTCTAAGTTTTGTTGTACAAAATGGGGTGTGTATTCACTTTCCAACATTCTACTGATTCGTTGCCAGGGCGTGCCCGACTTCTTTGCACGAACGGGAAGATATATTCGTTCTAAATGGTTCAGTTTTTGTTCCAATAACGAGAACAATACTTGGGAGCCTAGTGTACCGGTCGCACCGGTAAGAAGAATAGTCATAGGAGTAATGTATTAAAAAAATAACCCTTATCAGAAATAAATGCCGATAAGGGTTAAGTAGTTGTATTAGCGATTTAGCGATACACTATTAATACCTATAATACTCAGGTTTATAAGGGCCTTCAACAGTTACCCCGATATAGTCTGCCTGATATTCTTTTAGTTCGGTAAGTTCAGCACCCAAACGCGATAAGTGTAGTTTTGCTACTTTTTCATCTAAATGTTTTGGTAGCATATACACGTCATTACCATATTTGTCGCTATCCTTCCAAAGTTCAATTTGTGCCAATGTCTGATTGGTAAACGAATTGCTCATTACAAAACTTGGATGCCCGGTTGCACAGCCCAAGTTTACCAAACGTCCCTCGGCCAAGATAATGATATCCTTACCGTCGATGGTATATTTGTCTACCTGAGGTTTAATCTCGTCCTTGGTGTTCCCATGATTATGGTTCAACCATGCCATATCTATTTCATTATCGAAATGCCCGATATTACAAACAATCGCTTTGTCTTTCAAAGCCTTGAAGTGTTCCGCCCGGATAATATCCTTGTTTCCGGTGGTAGTGATTACGATGTCGGCCTTTCCGATGACCGTCTCTAATTTCTTCACTTCAAAACCTTCCATACAGGCCTGTAGTGCACAAATAGGGTCGATTTCAGTAACTGTAACAATAGCACCTGCACCTGCAAATGAAGCAGCAGTACCTTTTCCAACATCTCCATAACCGGCAACGACCACGCGCTTGCCTGCCAACATAGTATCGGTGGCACGGCGAATGGCATCTACCGCACTTTCGCGACAACCATATTTATTGTCGAATTTCGATTTGGTAACCGAATCGTTCACATTTATTGCTGGCATCGGAAGTGTTCCGTTCTTTACTCGTTCGTACAAACGATGAACACCTGTAGTCGTTTCTTCCGATAGCCCTTTGATAGCGTCGGTCAATTCTGGGTAACGATCTAATACCATGTTGGTCAAATCCCCACCATCATCCAAAATCATATTCAATGGTTCACGTTCTTCCCCAAAAAATAATGTTTGTTCAATACACCAATCAAATTCTTCCTCGTTCATTCCTTTCCAGGCATATACGGGAACGCCCGCGGCGGCAATAGCGGCGGCGGCATGATCTTGGGTCGAGAATATATTACAGGAACTCCAAGTTACATCTGCACCTAAAGCAACCAGGGTTTCAATTAGAACTGCGGTCTGTATGGTCATATGTAGACAGCCTGCAATTCGGGCGCCCTTTAATGGCTGTTCTTTTCCATATTCATCTCTCAATGCCATAAGACCCGGCATTTCGGCCTCAGCTAGGTTGATTTCTTTTCTTCCCCAATCAGCCAAGCTGATATCTTTCACCTTGTAAGGTACATAAGAAACTGTTTTCGTGCTCATATTCTTTTTTATTTTTTACTTTCGTTAACGAACCGTTGTGCGCGGCTTTTTGCAGGTGCAAAGTTACAAATTACACTGTTAATCCCATGCCTCTTTACAAGACAATACAGATAAATCCGTCAATTAAGGTGTCTATTTGGAAGATAGAGGAAACCGAGGAGGCCTTGGCAGCACCCATTACACTTACCGAGTACTGCGCTGGTCGCATGTTACGAATGAAATCCTCCTTGCACCGTAGGGGCTTTCTAAGTATTCGGCATTTAATGGCCGTTGAAGGGTACGTAGATCAGGACCTTTACTACGACGATTTTGGAAAACCTCATTTAAAAGACGGGAAACATATTTCGATAACGCATTCGAACCATTTTACGGGAATCATTATTAGTGATACGTTAGAAGTGGGAATCGATATTGAAATGCAACGTGAAAAAATACTGCGCATTGCACATAAATTCACTCCGATCGAAGAATACCGTACGATTGCCAATACCGAGGCTTTGATTCGTAAGTTAACCGTGGTATGGGGTTGTAAAGAATCGCTCTATAAAATATATGCCGAACCCGGCCTTAGCTTTTTACACCATATTAATATCCACGATTTTGATTTGGCCGATGGGGAGACAACTGGGGAAATACTGTATGAAGGTAAAATATCGCAATACGATATTAAGGTTCTAGAGTTCGAAGGCTTTACCTGTGTATATGCGGTTAAGAGTTCCTAAATTTGCTCTTTCTGATCAAGATGATATACTAACACCCTACACTTGAATTTGAAGTAGTAATTATGAACATTTCAGTAGAACTTACCTTTTCCCCATTACAAGACGATTTTGAACAACACATTATCGACTTTATCAAGAAGCTTAGGGCTTCCAAACTCGTTATTTTAGAGAACCCTTTAAGTACGCAAATTTACGGACCCTATGAGACCGTAATGCAGGTGTTGAACAAAGAAATTAAAACAGCTTTTGAATTGATAGACAAAGGCCTTCTTTATATGAAAATCGTCAAATCCGATAGAAGCGAGTATGAGCCCCATTTTTGATTTTTTGTTTAGGCAATACACCGACTATGCAACCTATCAAATTGTACTAGAAATAGTAGCAGTATTATTTGGGTTGCTATCGGTGCTGTTTTCCAAGCAGAACAATATTTTGGTCTACCCCACAGGAATGATCAGCACCTCCATTTTTGTGTACCTGTTGTTTCAATGGGGCCTTTTGGGCGATATGTTGATCAACGGTTATTATTTCTTAATGAGTATTTATGGCTGGTATATCTGGACCCGAAAAGTAGATTCCGAGCACGTTACACCAATTTCATATACAACTAAAAAAGAGCATTGGATTTCCAGTGCGATTTTTGTCGGCACTTTAGTTTTTGTATCCTTGGTGTATCAACAATTTGATAAATGGACAAGTTGGACCGCCTACGTAGATACAATTACAACAGCCGTCTTTTTTGTAGGCATGTGGTTAATGGCGAAAAGAAAAATGGAGAATTGGATTTATTGGATTATTGGAGATTTAATCTCGGTACCCTTATATTTTGAAAAAGGATTTACCTTTACCAGTTTACAGTATCTTATATTTACCGTCATTGCCGTTTATGGTTATCTTGCATGGAAGAAAAGTTTAGACAACAGTCTTCAGACGTCGTTAAAATAGTATTGTTTGGTCCTGAATCGACAGGAAAAACAACGCTGTCAGAACAATTGGCCCGTTATTATAATACCGTTTGGGTGCCTGAATATGCACGAGAGTACCTTCAGGATAAATGGAACAATGAACGAAAAACCTGTGAGCCAAAAGACTTACTCCCTATTGCTGAAGGACAAATGCGTTTAGAGAATAGCCTTTCCCAGAAGGCCACCGAAGTACTAATTTGTGATACCGACCTTTTGGAGACCAAAGTGTATTCGGAAGCATATTACCTTGGCCATTGCGATCCGCTATTAGAAAAGTTCGCGCTCCAGAATACCTATGACCTATACCTGCTCACATATATAGATGTACCTTGGATCGGAGATGATTTAAGGGACAAACCGAACGAGCGGGAACGAATGTTCGACTATTTCAAAAATACCTTGGAAAAATACCGGCGCAATTTCGTTATTTTAAAGGGGGACAAAAAAACGCGTTTAGCAACTGCCACGGCGCATATCGATAATTTATTAAAAACAAAAGCAATTTAGACCCATGCGATTTTCCGAAGAAGATATCAAACAACTTTCCAAAAAAGGAATTTCAAAAGAAAAGGTAGAAAACCAGTTAGAGACCTTTCGCGAAGGAATTCCCTATGTAAACTTATCAAAACCAGCAGTAATAGGAGATGGTATTTTGCATTTTTCGGCTTCAGAAGAAGCAATTTTTATTAAACATTTCGAAGAAACAACCTGTAGCCTTCTCAAATTCGTTCCCGCCTCTGGGGCAGCCTCTCGAATGTTCAAAGCACTTTTTAATTTTCTAGGTTCGTATGATCCCAGCAAAGAATCTTTGGAAACTTATTTCGGGCATACTGATAATTCGTTGGTCAAAGCGCTTTTTGAGAAGTGGGAATCCCTTCCATTTTATGATATTATTCAGCAAAGGATTAGAGGTTCGTTTACCTCTTCTGATATGGAAAAATATCTTTTTGTGGAAGACATGCTTTCTGAAAATAGGCTCGATTATGGGTTCTATCCTAAAGGATTACTTCCTTTTCATAAGTACGAATCGTACGTTGTAACGGCTTTTGAGGAACATCTAAAGGAAGCCGCTTTGTATGCACAAACAAGCGGGAAGGCACAATTACATTTTACTATTTCGCCACAACACCAACTAATGTTTCAGAAAGAATTCGAAGTGGCACGAGCACGGGTATTGCATCAAACAGGGGTTGATTTCGAAGTTAGCTTCTCTAATCAAAAGTCAAGTACCGACACAATTGCGGCAGATATGGAGAACAAGGTATTTCGAAACGATGATGGTTCATTGCTTTTTAGGCCAGGAGGCCATGGCGCCCTTATCGAGAATTTGAATGAACAGGATGCCGATGTAATTTTTATTAAAAATGTTGATAATGTAGTCACATCTCGAACGTTGGAAGCAATCGCAAATAGTAAAAAAGTACTGGCAGGTTTGTTGTTAAAAGTGCAAGAACAAGTGTTTGCCTACGCTATACTCCTAGAAAAAGAAACGATCAGCGCAGCACTTTTATCGGAAATCAAAAAGTTTTTAGAAACCGAACTTAATGTTCGGTTTACAGATAGCTTCGATAGCTTCAATATTTCGGAACAAATGAAAATTTTGCAAGATAAGATGAATAGACCCATCCGTATTTGCGGGATGGTAAAAAATGAAGGAGAACCAGGTGGTGGTCCGTTTTGGGTCAAAGAAATCAATGATCGAATTTCACTTCAAATTGTCGAATCGGCACAAGTAGACCTGAACAACGAAGCACAGGCAGCTCTCCTAAAAAGCGCCACGCATTTTAACCCGGTCGATTTGGTATGTGGGGTTAAAAACCACAAAGGTGAAAAGTATGACCTACTGCAATTTGTTGACGCAAATTTAGGTTTTATTACAGGGAAGACACAAGGGGGACGAGAACTTAAGGCATTAGAACTGCCAGGACTTTGGAATGGTGCCATGGCATTTTGGAATACCATCTTTGTAGAAGTACCAGTCGGTACCTTTAATCCGGTTAAAACGGTGAATGATCTTTTAAGGCCATCTCACCAACCAAGTTAGCTGGCTCTAGGTGTGTAAAAATTACACACTTTCGGCTACTTTACACAACCTTACACAGTAAACTGCATTACAAGATGATTCATAAGTAATTGACATTCATGTATTTATGTATTTTTTCTTTCCATTTTCGTGTTGGCACTATTCTTTCTATATAGTTGATGAATCGAATACAAAGATTAATTTTAAACAAACACAAGATGAAAAAAGTATTTTTAGTAGCAGCCTTGTCTCTAGGAACAATGACTGCATTTGCACAGGAAGAAGAAGCCAAGGAAGCAGTAGCAGTAGCTACAGAGATGGTAGAGGAGCAAGACGGTTTTGCTGAAGTGGCTCTTGAAGAGTTGCCAGAAGCAATCACCGCTGCATTAGAAGTGGCCCATCCTGGAGCTGCAATCTCTAAAGCCTATGTAAACGAAGCAGCTCAGTACAAATTGGAAGTTACCAAAGAAGATGGTGAAACTGCGGAATTGTATGCAGATGCCGAAGGCAACTGGATTGAAATGTAAGTAATAAGAACCCCACTTTCTTATTTGAGTTATCACATTAGTGAATAATAGCCCTGACAGTAATGTCAGGGCTTTTTCTATTTTGCAACAACTAACTAGGCCGTGTATAAATGCTGCTAGAGGCCTAAGTACGGTAAAGCTCCAATCTGGGGCTTGGTCGATTTGGTATCAGAAAAATCTTATTGAATTTCACTTTAAGACTAGGTTGCTTTTTAGATAAGATAGAACAGTACGGATTCCGAAAGTTGTTGCGCGAAGATTATCTTAAGAACAGCTTGTAAATCGTATAGCTTTTATACGATTATGCACTAAAGTATACATATTTACACAGTTTAAATGATAAGATTATTTTGTAATAACCTGTTTATCATATGATTACAATTTTATGTGTTTTTGGTATCATATTTTCTATAAGGTTAGAGAGTTTATTAATTAGATAAAATTTGAGAAATATGAGAAAAGTAATTTTTATTCTAGCATTGTCTTTAGGAAGCGTTTCAACTTTCGCCCAAGATACAGAAGCAGCTGCTGAAGCTGTAGCAACCGAAGTAGTAGCACAAGATGATTTCGCTGAAATCGCTGCTAGCGAATTACCAGAGGCAGTAACGGCCGCTGTTGCTAAAAACTATCCTACTGCATCCATTGATAAAGCTTACGTAAATGAAGCTAAGCAGTTTAAATTAGAAGTCTCTCTAGAAGACGGGACATCGGGAACTTTGTATGCCGATGAGAACGGAAACTGGATTGAAATGTAATAACTTGAGTTATTTGTTTTGTATCAAGTTGGTTTGGTCGGAAAGGGGTCGTAT
>CALLVX010000119.1 GCA_938010765.1 uncultured Flavobacteriaceae bacterium
CCAAAGGATAAATGCTACCGAGGTGTACGAGAATCAATTCAATTCTTTTAATCGCCTAACTGAAAATTTGGATGCGGATTTTAATATCGAGGGTGAGGGCGAAATCGTGGGATATGCCGCCTATTTCAAACTAAACAACGGTATGGAAAAAATGGCATATTGGAGCGCAAAAGAAGTTGTTAAGCATGCTAAAAAATACTCAAAGGCATACTCTAAATCGTTTTCCCCCTGGCAAGACCAAGACCAGAAGCATGCAATGGCTTTAAAAACAGTACTGAAAAACACGCTTTCCAAATGGGGAATCATGAGTATTGAAATGCAAACCGCACAGCTAGCGGATCAAGCAGTAGTAACTGGCGAGGGTCAATATGATTATGTAGACAATGAAGAGACTATTGATGTTGAGCATTCCGAAGAAGAACAGAAGAGAATTATGCAGTTTATTGAAAACGCAGAAACTCCCGAAGATTTAAAAGCTATTAGGGAAAAACTATCACCCGAACTACAGGAATCCTATAAGGATGAATTGGAGAATAGGGAAAACGAAATCATTTTACTAATCGAAACTTCAAAAGATGCAAAATAGATTTGACTTTGACAACTATCTTTTCCGTTGCAGCGCATTGGGTAAGATAATGACTGGTATTAAAATAGGACTTACTGAAAAGCAAGAGGAAATATTCCAGAACTACGACAAGAGGTATAAGGGAATCGGAAAAGAATTGACCGCAAATCAGTTGGCCGATTACTTTGAAAAGGGCGATAAAAAGTATGGTCGAAAAGTCGGCCTATCGACAACAACCAAGACATACCTCAAATCATTGCATAAAGAAGCCCTTATGCGTCGAAACAAAAATATCACTAGTAAGTACTTAGAAAAAGGAATACGTGTTGAGGAAAAGTCCCTAACCCTTTTTAGTGATGTCACAAAGGAGTTGTTCGTTAAGAATCAAATAAGGTTTAAAGATGATTTCAAAACAGGCGAACCAGATTCCAAACACCAATTTATTGACGATATAAAGTCAAGTTGGGATTACGAAACATTTCCCTTTTACGAAGATGAAATACCTAATACCGATTATGATTGGCAGCTTCAAGGGTACATGGATTTGACGGGAATAAAAAAGGCGCGTCTGGTTTACTGTCTAGTCGATACCCCTTTCTCAATGATTACCGATACCCTTAGGCGTATGGATTGGGCGCACAACATTTTTAATAATGATGGTGATGTACGGGAGGTTTCAATTCCCTTGGTGGTGGAAACCGTTTCCAATATGATATACACCGAGGACGGCTTAAAAGAGTTTTGCGGGGAAAGCACCAATATTAAATTAGAGTGGTTCATTGGTAATTTCTTCGAGATACCTAAGAAAGACAGGGTGAAGATTTTCAACATCAATTACGACAAGAACAAAATAACGGCATTGCATAACCAAATTAAGTTATGCAGGGAATTTTTAAATAATCTAACACAAATTAAAATTAAAGAATTAGCAGCATGAGAGCAATAGCAGTAGGTACAATCGCGCAAATCGGGCCAGTAGAAGCATTTGGAGAAAACGGATTTGTAAAGCAAGAGGTAGTAATTAAGACGGTAGAGGAATTTCCCCAAGTCTACAATATCGAGTTCACAAAAGGAAATATCGAGTTGGCTAAAGATTTAGAAGTTGGGCAAAATGTGAAAATCACTATTCGGATTTCCGGCCGTGAATACACAAACGACGAAGGAAAAAAAACTGTATTCCATTCATTGAACGCATGGAAAGTAGAGTCTATTTAAACCTAATCCAGGGGGTGTAAAAGCCCCTTAACAAGAGAATGGAAGCAAATCCTAAAAAATGCAAAGGTATTGGAAAGTGTAATGGAGTAGATGGCTGCGGTAAGGTTTCGGGCCGCAGGAAATTTGGTCTTTGCCCCTCATGTTTATGGGAGTGGATGTGTACCAATGAAAATGGGAAGGTGTGGCGCGAAAAGCAATTCATACCAAAGGTCAAAAAGAAGACCGAGAAAATGGAAAGGGAAAAGAAGAAAGAGCAATACGAATCCCTAAAATCAATTGCAAGGCTTATACAAGACGCTAGAAGACCTTTTCAGCAATACATAAGGGCAAGGGATGTAAATGAGGCTTGTATTAGTTGTGATGATGTAAAAGCTAAGGTTTGGCACGGTGGTCATTACTTGAAAGCAGAACTCTACACCGGTCTGATATTCAATGAAATCAATTGCAATAAGCAGTGCGAAAAATGCAATACTTATGGGGGCGGAAACGAAAGTGGGTATCGTATTGGATTGGTAAAAAAGTATGGTGAAAAAGCCGTCAATGAATTAGAGGAATCGGCCAACTTTTTAAGAAGTTACAAATTTTCAAGGGAAGAACTTATCGACATCAAAAAAAGATTTCAATCGCTTTTCAAGCAGCTTAAAAAAGCATCATGATGAGTCAATTCCACAAGGGCAGTTTAACCAAGAGATTCCCTAAGGCAATGGAGCTCTACAGCCAGGAGGGCGGCACGGGAACATGGAAGGACATTACAAATTGGATAACCAAAAAGCTACCTGAAACACGGCATTATGTGTTAGGG
>CALLVX010000120.1 GCA_938010765.1 uncultured Flavobacteriaceae bacterium
GCACAATTATGAAATACGCTATTGGTTAGCTGCTGCAGGTATTCATCCTGGTATGTATACTGCTGATAATGTTCAAGGTCAAATTGACGCTGAGGTATTATTATCTGTGACACCTCCGCCACAAATGCCAGCAACTTTAGAATCAGGTACTATTTATGGCTACTGTGTTGGTGAGCCATGGAACCAACAAGCAGTTTTCAAAGGAATTGGAGTACCAGTAGTAACCAACTATGATATCTGGAAAAATAACCCTGAAAAAGTATTTGTAATGACAAAGAAATTCGTGGATGACTATCCAAATACGGCGATTGCAGTTACTAAAGCGATGATCCGTGCTGGGAAATGGTTAGATGAACCTTCGAATAGGGCAGAAGCTGTTAAAATTCTTTCTATGTCTCAGTATGTAGGAGCACCCGAAGAGGTATTGGCGAATTCAATGACAGGTACCTTCGAATTTGAAAAAGGTGACAAACGTGATATGCCTGATTTCAATGTGTTTTACAAATACAATGCAACTTATCCTTTCTACTCAGATGGTATTTGGTTCTTGACGCAGATGCGTAGATGGGGGCAAATTACTGAAACGAAAACAGCCGATTGGTATGGTGAGACTATTAAAGACATTTACCGTCCTGATATCTGGAAAAAAGCAGCAGATTTATTAGTAGCAGAAGGTCAAATTCCTGCAGCAGATATTCCCGCAACAGATGGGTATAAAGCGGCTACGGGTGACTTCATTGATGGCACCACATATGATGCAAAAGATCCTATAGGATACATCAATAGTTTCGCTATCGGAAACAAAGATTAAATACTAGTAAGCAACATCGAAACAAAAGCAAAGTAGTATGGAACAAGAAATCACACTAAAAAAGGAAGGAAAATCAATGGCGTTTTTAAAGCCATTGTTGGCAATGCTGACTCCTAAATTTCAAAAAGCAGATCTATTGCCATCGCTAAAGAAAGCAAGTATAACCTTATTATCTATTCTCTTATTTTTAGGGTTATGGCACTTGGGTTCCAAAGCCTTGTATAACAAAGAAGCGAATTTCAAAATCGAAAAAGCATTGACTGAACAAGGCCAAGCGGCTGCAGATGCAGAACGTGCTTGTATCGCATCTGGTGAAAGTAGTTGCCAGCCGAATACCTTGCCTTCGCCTTCACAAGTTTGGGCATCGCTACAATCGTTGATTACAGATCATAAAGTGATCAATGCTGACAAAGCTGCTTTCGTAGAAAAGATGGCTGTAACCAACACTAAACTTGTTGAAAAAGGAAAAAAGGCTATCGTATATACGGGTCGTGCTTCGTTTGTTGATATTGTTTTAACGAGTATAAAAACGGTTTTTGCTGGTTTTCTCTTGGCGCTTTTAATTGCCGTTCCTATTGGTGTTATTATTGGTTTGAGTCCGTCATTGCGAAGTGCATTCAACTGGTTCATTCAAATCTTTAAACCCGTATCTCCCGTAGTATGGTACCTCCTGGTTTTTATGATTGTGAAAACTTTATACATAGGTGATAGTTCTGATAATGCCTTTGTGATTTCTTTTATAAGTGTAGGCTTGTGTGCTATGTGGGCGACACTTGTGAATACCGCAATGGGCGTTTCATCTGTAGATAAAGATTATATAAATGTCGCTAAAGTTTTAAAACTAGGCACCTTTCAAAAAGTCTTTAAAGTGATATTGCCATCGTCTTTGCCTCTAATTTTTACGGGATTACGGATTACCCTTTCGGTAGCTTGGATGGTGTTGATTGCGATTGAACTTTTGGCGCAAAGTCAAGGACTAGGACTTTTTGTTTGGGAGGAATTTCAAAACGGAGCCAACGATTCGAATGCTAAAATTATCGTCGCGATGTTCGTCATTGGTATCATTGGTTTTCTATTAGACCAAGTTATGTTGACGGTTCAGAATATGGTGTCATTCAATAAGAACGAAGGAGTTTAATTCCACCTAAAAAATTAGAAGATGGCCTATTTAGAATTAAATAATATCTATAAATCTTACGGGGATGGAGATAATCGAACAGATGTACTGACCGATATCAATCTCTCGATAGAAGAGGGGGAGTTCGTTGCAATAGTAGGTTTTACCGGAAGTGGAAAAACAACCTTGGTGAATCTAATTAACGGACTTATAAAACCTACAAGTGGTGAGGTACTTTTTAAGGGAGAACCCGTGGTAGATACTAGTCATGAAAGAGGAGTTATTTTTCAGAATTACTCTTTACTGCCTTGGTTGACAGTAGGTCAGAATGTATATATGGCGGTCAAAGAAGCTTTTCCGAAAGAAAATAAAGCTTTTTTAAAACAACGTGTAAATGACTACGTAGCCATGGTAAGTTTATCTCCAGCTATCAATAAAAGACCAAAAGAATTGTCAGGAGGTATGCGGCAGCGTGTGGCAGTTGCCAGAGCCTTAGCAATGAATCCTGAGATGATTATTATGGATGAACCGTTGGGAGCATTGGATGCCTTGACTCGCGGAAATCTGCAAGATGAGATATTAAATATATGGAGTCAAGACAAGCGAACCGCTTTGTTGATTACCAATGATGTAGATGAGGGTATTTATATGGCAGACCGTATTATTCCATTAAAACCAGGACCGAACGCGACTTTAGGTCCTGAGTTCAAGATTGATATAGAACGACCACGAGATAAGACCGCGTTGAATGACAACGCGAATTTCAAAAAGACACGGAATGCCATTATCGAATATTTGATGGATATCGGTGAGGAGCGAAAATCGGTTTCTAATGAGACCTATGAACTTCCTGATTTAGCACCCAAAAGTTTTGTAGCCTAATTGTAAAGCAAAGAATATGAGCCTTGAAACCATACAAGAGTTACCAGCCGAGAATGGCATTGTTTTTCCTTCGAAAGTGATGCTTGATTTATCCAAGCTGAAAAAGGTATACCCCACACCCAAAGGTGATTATGTGGTATTGGAAGATTTAAACCTTCAAATAATGAAGGAGGAATTTGTGACCATTATTGGACATTCCGGTTGTGGAAAAACAACCATGCTTTCTATGATTGCGGGACTCAATCCTATTTCAGGAGGAAACATTGCGGTACTAGGAAATCCTGTAAAAGGACCCGGGCCAGACCGTGGCGTTATTTTTCAGTCCCCCAGTTTAATGCCATGGATGACGGCATTAGAGAATGTGTTGTTGGGCGTGAATCAAGTTTTTCCGCATGCTACTAAAACCCAGCGCAAAGACATTGCAAAATATTATTTACACAAAGTAGGTTTGGATGGTGCCTTTGATAAAAAAGCACTTGAACTATCTCAAGGAATGCAACAGCGGGTTGGTATCGCAAGAGCATTTGCGATCAAGCCTAAAGTACTGTTACTAGATGAACCTTTCGGAATGCTTGATTCTTTAACAAGAGGAGAATTGCAAGACATTCTGATTGAAATCTGGAACAAAGAAAAAATTACCGCTGTCATGATAACACACGATGTAGACGAAGCCATCTTTTTGGCCGACCGTGTGGTAATGATGACGAGTGGCCCAAGTGCTAAAATCGGGGATATTCTAAACATCGAATTTGAACGACCGCGAACCCGAAAATCAGTATTAGAGCACGACGATTATTACACCTATAGAAAACATTTGATCGACTTTTTAGAACACTAAACACTAGCTATTAACAAACTAATTTTTAAAACCTTGATTATGAAAAAACAGTATACATTTATATTCCTACTATTCCTATCGGTACAATTG
>CALLVX010000121.1 GCA_938010765.1 uncultured Flavobacteriaceae bacterium
TGCTTACCAGTGATTGCAAGGACCAGACGAAGGAAATTGAATTTTTTAAGGAAATTAAACAAATACCGTTATCCAATTTGATTTACTTTTCAGATATACGGTCATTTGAAGCTCAATTTCCTAAAGGGAACAAAACCATCCAAAAACAAACTATACTTAAGAAATTAAATAAGCTGAATCGGTTTTTTTCTGTTAATATGGATTTTAACCAATATATAGAGCAGGGGAGAATGTACTTGGACGACCGCTATTTTACCAGAGCTTATTTTAATAAATTTAATGTTACCACATCAAAGTACTATTATCGTGACCCCGATTTTAGTACCTCACACGATTTATTATTAGCGAAACTTTTAGCGAATAAAAGGTTCATTACTTATCTAGAGGAACGATTAAAAAACTTGAATCGTCGTAATGGTTCAAAAGTAAATAATGTATTAAAAGGCTTTAAATGGACATCCTCAAAAGCGGCATTGGTCGAACTTATCTATGCACTTAATCATACAAGGTCAATTAACAATGGTAACATTGAGTTAAAGGAAATTGTTACGCGGTTTCAAGAGATTTTTGATTTTGATTTGAAAGATTTCTACAAAACGTACTCAGAGATTAAAGCTAGAAAAAAGAGCCGAACCAAGTTTTTAGATGAGCTTTCGGCAAGTTTATTATTCCGAATGGATAAAGAGGATATTTGATTATTTATTATACTTTTTTAAGCACTGAAAACCTTTGAATTGTATTGAATTTATTGAAGTTTTAAGTTGTATCTCGTTTCTGGTTTGCATATCTTTGTACCAGAATTTAACACAAGTTAAATCAACTAAATCGGGAACGATTCGGGAACAAGATTTTAAAAAACACCCTAAGGTTCTGGTTTTGAAGGAATACGGTGAGTAGGTTGTCATCCTGCCACCCCGACGAACCGCTTTTCAGCGGAACACAAACCCTGCTAATCTATTGATTGGCAGGGTTTTTCATTTTCCTTGCATTCATATGATATCATCTAAAACCACCTTTCTGGTGTGCAATACGGTGTACAAAGCGGTACGCATTTTGTTGTAATTTGAAGCAGTATTAAGGCCATTTCGATGCAGTTTTTAGTAAAGATTATTTCACAAAAAAGGCATGTAAAATACTTATAAAAAGCACATTATTAGTAATCTTCTTCAAAAGGAAAAAACGGAACGACCGGACTAAATAGGATATCTATGTTCGGATAATCGTACATAAGGAACGGGCAGATTTGAGTATTAAACGGGGCATAGTAAATAAAAGCTAACGGAAAATGAAATATGTAGTCTTACACTAGGTGCGGTATACATGCCTTTATTTATGGCCTTAGAGCATTGACAGACTATTTGAACAAGTTCGAAGTAATCACAGGAACTCAGAAGGCCGATAAATTTCATATCACTAGGCACTCAAACGGTAAAACAACGATTAAGATCGATCGCAAAGACCTAGGGCTTCTCAACCGCACTTTTAGTCGGGATATAACTAAAGAAATATGGGTGTATGGTCTTGACGGAAAAGATACCTTTTTAGTAGACGGTTCAGGTGATGACTTGATAAAAATTCGTATCGTCGGAGGTAAAAAGAACGATATTTATGACTTTAAGAATACTAGAAAGGTAAAATTATACGATTACAAGAGCAAAGAAAATACGGTTGTAAATAGGGCATCAAAAAAATGGTTGGTAGATGATTATAGTCTTAATAATTATGATCAAAGAAAAGTAAAACATAGCCTTAACCAATTGCTGCCATTGCTTTCGTTCAACCCGGACGATGGCTTAAGAATAGGAGTGCTTAGCAATCATACCTATTATGGAATGCAACGTAACCCGTTTACCTATAAGCACAGTATCAATGCTGCCTATTATACAAGTACTTCTGGTTTTGGTTTTTCGTACAAGGGTGAATTCGCCAATATTTTCCACAACTGGAATTTTGGGATAGAAGGCGCATACACCAGTCCCAGTTTTGCAGAGAATTTTTTCGGATTTGGCAACGATACGAC
This sequence comes from uncultured Flavobacteriaceae bacterium, assembly GCA_938010765.1. Taxonomy (GTDB): domain Bacteria; phylum Bacteroidota; class Bacteroidia; order Flavobacteriales; family Flavobacteriaceae; genus Pelagihabitans. Next base: position 2,021 of record CALLVX010000121.1, read on the forward strand.
CTACGACAAAGATGAGGTAGAACTTGATTTCAATAGAACAAGGGTCAGTAAGGCCAGTGCTGCCATTTCTTTGAATTTTAGAGGTGAAAATGGAGGACATTTTAAATTCGCTCCATTGGTAGAATCTTTTGAAGTCGAAAATACCGAAGACCGTTTTGTCAATAGTTTGCCAAGCAATGATTTTGTGTTCGAACGGCAAACATACGCCGGGGCTGAAGTGAGTTACTTTTTCAAAAATTACGATAACATAGCTTTTCCTACCTTAGGGGTAGATTTTGGTCTTATTCTCGGCTATAAGGCCAATATTGACAATACCGAGGCAGAAAATAGTTTTGCTTATTTACAGCCCCATTTGGCCATAGACCATAAAATCACAAAAAAAGGGAACTTGGTATTTGCCACTAAACTAGGTGGGGCAATACTGTTGGGAGATGACTTCGAATTTTACCATGGAGCGCGAATAGGCGGTAACAATGGCTTGCGGGGATTCAGGAACGAGCGGTTTACCGGTAAAAGCTCTTTTTATCAAAATACCGATCTACGTCTTTCTCTAGGGGGATTAAAAACCAGTGTCATTCCGATTAGATTCGGACTCACGGGAAGCTTTGATCATGGTCGCGTCTGGGTAGAAAATGATACTTCGAACCAGTGGCATAATTCGATCGGAGGTTCTATTTGGTTGACAGGTGCCGATGCCTTTACCATGAACTTCGGATATTATACCAGTGATGATGGTGGCCGAATCGTACTTACGCTCGGTTTTGGCTTTTAGGTATGGAGACTATTACCTTCTAAAAGAATCAATTTTAAGGATACGAGATGCAGACTATTAAAAATAAAGAGTAACAATAACAAATAACACATGAAATGGGCCATACCAATTTTTGATACCACCCGAGATGTTTAATGGCGAATTACATCCGCCTGCCGGGCGGGTAGGTCTGACCTATGTAAAAATAATAAAATTTAAATAGATGAAAAAACCAATTGCAGTAGCAACTATAGAATCTTTAGAAAATAAGAAACCGGCACATGCTTTGGTAAATGGCTTGGACTTGGTTATTGTAAAATATGATGACACTATCTCGGTACTCTATGGTAGATGTCTGCACCGCGGTGCGTTAATGGCAGACGGTCATATAGAGGGGCACAATCTTATTTGTGGAGTACACGGTTGGGATTATAGATATGATACCGGGGTCTCCGAGTATAATAATAATGAAGTACTTCATAAGTTTTCTACGAAAGTAGATGGTCATGAATTATTCGTAGATGAGGTTGAAATTGATGCCTATTTAGAAAAACATGCCCAACCCTTCAATCGAGATGAATATCTGGGAGCGTATGCCGATACCCATCCTGAAGATACTGAACCTTATACCGGGTATATTAAAGAACTTTCCAAAAATGGACTTAAAAATATAGGTCATCACGGGTTTTCTGCATCCATGGGAGTGGATAGAAATACACTTCCCAAATGGAACGACATCCAGTTTTTACCTGCTCAATTGGCATCAAGGCCTTTGCTAGACCATGAGGAAGTAGCTACGAAGGTGGTTATTGGTCCCAGAGCCAAAAAACCCATGGAACTCGATATCCCGCTATTTGTAAGTGATATGAGTTTTGGTGCATTGTCTAAAGAGGCGAAAATAGCTTTGTCGCGAGGAGCCGAACTAGCAGGTACAGGTATCTGTTCGGGTGAAGGTGGAATGTTGCTAGAGGAACAGGCAAGCAACAGCAAGTACTTTTATGAATTGGCTTCTGCTCAATTTGGCTTTAGTTGGGATAAACTTGATAATGTTCAGGCTTTTCATTTTAAGGGAGGACAAGGTGCGAAAACAGGTACCGGTGGTCACCTGCCGGGAAGTAAAGTAAGCAAAGAGATAGCCGAAGTACGAGGTCTTAAAGAAGGAGAAACGGCAATCTCCCCCGCGGCCAATCCTAATTTCCATACCGCACAAGATTTCAAGGATTTTGGTGATAAGGTACGGGAACGAACCGGGGGTATCCCCATAGGATTCAAAATTGCGGCGAGCCATATCGAAAAGGACATTCAATTTGCCCTAGATGTAGGGGTCGATTACATTATTTTAGATGGACGTGGTGGAGGAACGGGCTCGGCACCTACCATTTTAAGAGATCACATCAATGTGCCTACAATACCTGCCTTGGCACGTGCAAGAAAATATTTGAACAAAGTAGGCGCGACCGATATTACGTTGGTAATTACGGGCGGATTACGGGTTGCGGAAGATTTTTCAAAAGCCTTGATGTTGGGAGCTGATGCCATTGCCGTTTCGAATTCCGCATTACAGGCCATTGGGTGCCTAGGAATGCGCGCTTGTGGTAGCAACAACTGCCCTGTAGGTATTGCCACCCAAAAAGAATCGTTGCGTAGCCGATTGATTATCGAATCTTCAGCGCAGCAATTACATAATTTTTTTGATGCGACGAATAATTTGATACGAGTCGTTGCTAGATCCTGTGGATACGATGATATCAGCAAATTCAATCATAACGATTTATCTACCTATGATTGGGAAATGCATAAGTTAACAGGTATTAATTACGGAGGAATTCAATGAAAACTATGGAAAAACATATGCACATGGCAGCACAATATTTGGCTGCGGCAGGAATAAATTTCGTACCTAAAGAAGCGGATGACAGTCATACCAATCTAGGGTTTTCAATAGAAAAAAAGAGCATTGAAACGCATCCGCTCTCAGAAAATGGGGATATTCTTTCGTTGGATTATGAAAATTTTAGTTTGCGATGGAACTCGCAAAATAATACCGAATCTTTATTATTGGACGGAACCACACATGAATCTGTAATACAGTGGCTTCAAGATATGTCACAAAGGTTTTTAGGCAAATCGTACTCTTATCGGTTTCATTATGACCTACCGTATAGGATAAATAGTGATTTTAAGTTCGAATTAGGAGATACCAAGCGATTAGCCGAACTATTACAATTACGAATTCTTGCACAGTCTACATTTGAAGAAACGCTCGAATCAAATCAATTAGAATCGCCGATACGTGTTTGGCCGCACCATTTTGATAGTGGGGCTTATGCAAGTTTGAATGGGAATAGCGCTGTAGGTTTTGGTTTGGCAATTCCTGATAGCCTTAGTAACGAACACTACTTTTACATCAGCGGTTATAAAGGGCAGGCGGCGATACCTACCAGTGGCTTTTCGCTACTTTCAAAAGGAGAATGGAAAAACAACGGTTTTACGGGTGCCATACTTTCTGCTGAAACCACCGATCGGTCAACAGCGATTTTATTTTTTAAGGAAGCTATTGAAAACTATAGGAAGTAACCCCCCGCTGTGCGAAGTTTGCAACTTCGTACCGTTGTGAGTAAGCGATAAGAGTGAGAAATACAGCGAAGTTACAAACTTCGCAGAGCCGGGTTCTGGAGGTATGAAAATAACGATAACCACTACAGACCATGAAAAAAAAGAAAAAAGGGAAACTAGAATGGTATCCTTGTATATGTTAGCCCCCGCTGTACGAAGTTTGCAACTTCGTACCGTTGTGAGTAAGCAATAAGAGTGAGAAATACTGAGGCCGTACTAGGGATGAAGTTAAGCTACAAAAAAAAACCTGCCAATAAATATATCGGCAGGGGTTACTAGTTCCAATGGATGAGGTGTCTTAAAATAACTCGCAGGCCCTACGGCCCATCCTCCAAAAACAACATTTCGGTAAGTTGAATTTCTAGCAATGCCGAAGTATGCCCAATTTTGGTTTGTTAGAATCAAATAACCCCCGCTACTGCTAGTTTTTAACTAGTGGCGTACCGAGTGTCTCGTCCTAAAAAAGTTTATATATTTATACTAAATCCTAAAATAAATTTGCAACTTATTCTTAGTCCTATCATTGGTTTACGATGATAGGATTTTTTATATACTAGTGCTTCCATAATTTCTTTGGTTGGTAGGACTTGCTATGTCCAGTATATGAGGTGTCTTGTAATCACGCAGAAACCCGTACAGCCCTATCGGCTAAAGATATTGCCCTCTACTAAGGCCGCCTTGCTACCCTTTTGAAGCTTTGAAATGGGTCAATTAGGTGTATTTAAAGGATAATGCTTCAAATGTTGCAGCAAATTTTAAATAATTGCTATTTTTTGAAGTCTATAACTAATAATATAGCGATCTAGGATTTTTATGTTCATAATTCATAAGAAAATAGATGAACGTTTTTTAATACATGAAATTCTGAAGAAAAATGCACTTGTAAACCGTGATATCCCATAATTTGAATTATTTTGAAGAACTATCTGGTGATAGTTTTCAGAGTTTGACAATAGCCATGATCTCTTTATGAAGCTTTCAAAGAAAAACATACCTCTTCTTATATGTATTATTTTATGGATGCATTGCGTATTGTCCCAACAGCAAACAGAGGATTACTTGTTTGTGAATATCAAGGAAAGTGCCACGCAACGTGCCATATCTACTATCATACAAGACCATCGTGGCTTTATTTGGATGGGTACCAACGGGGTGGGTCTTAATAAGTTCAATGGCGCTGACTTTACATATTATAAGCAGCGTTGGGACGAATCGAACTCAATAAGCAGCTCCCTTATTTATACCACTTATATTGATTCTGCCAAGAGATTATGGATAGGGACTGGGAGTGGACTCAATCTTTACAACAGGGAACAGGATAATTTTATTCGCGTACCGATGGTCGATTCGAACGGCCAAGAGATAACCTACCCCGTACAAGCGATTATCGAAGATGAAGAAGGTAATTTAATCATAGGAACCAATCAACTAGGAGTGTTCCGGGTAGATCCCTCGAGCTTCGATATAGAGCGTATCCCTATCGATATTCCCTTCGAAACCTATGATATATTGATCAATAGTATTGTTAAGGACTTTTCAGGGACGCTATTTTTGGGTACCAGTCGCGGCCTTTTACAATACGATAAAAGTAAAAAGAAGTTCTTAATTGCTCGTTTGATGGCTCCCGAAGGAGAAACTAGTAGTACCCAACATATACAGTCGATGCTAGCAGATGATGAGGGCAATCTATGGCTGGGGACTTTTTCGAACGGACTCATTAAAATAAATACCAAAAACCAAACGAAAAGCCTTGAACGATATCCGGTAACTGATAAAAGGATACTCTGTTTTGTGCAATTGCCCAATGGACATTTGCTATTTGGAACAGAGAATGACGGCCTTTTTCTGATTGAAAAAGACGGTACGGTACTCAAGAATTATCGGTATGACAAGTTTAACAAGAACAGTATAAAATCAAACTCGGTTTGGTCTTTGGTAGTTGATCAGCAACAGCGGGTGTGGGTAGGTTACTATAACAACGGGGTAGGGGTCTTTGATCAGTTTTACGATAAATTCAAAGATATTGAAAGCCTACCAAATGTGCCGAACTCCCTTCAAACAGGTTCGGTTACTGCAATTGTTAAGAACACTGATGGGAAATTCTGGATAGGAATGGATGGTGGCGGAGTCGACGTTTTGGATATTGAAAATCAGTATTTTGTGCATCTTGCAGATCCAAAAAACCCGATTGCAACGGGCCTTACAGGTCTTGATGTACAGACCGTTTTTTTAGATTCTAAAGGTAATTTTTGGGTAGGTACCTGGAATTCAGGTATCTTTTTCCTTGGGAAGAACAAGAAATCTTTCAAAAATTTTAATACTGAAAACGCGAAGGGTACTATCGCTTCCAATCGAATACTCAGCTTCACCGAAGATACGAATGGTACCATCTGGATCGGGACCTTTCTTCGAGGGTTACATTCTTATAGTCCCGATACAAAAAAATTCACCTTTCATAATTCAGGAGCGTTCGTTGAGCAAGGTTTGCACTATACCGATATTCGTAAAGTGCTTGCAGATAGCAAAAACAACATTTGGTTGGGAACCACTAGAGGGATTTATAAAGTAGTACCGAAGGCGGGGGGGGCACATGAAGTGATATCTATGAATCGTCAAATGTACGAGCCGATCGGTTCTGTTAGTGAGATTCATTTTGTTTTGGCCCTTACAGAAGATAGTCGGAAAAATATTTGGATGGGCCTCGATGGCGGTGGTCTTTGTAAATACGATGTAACAAAAGACAGTTTTCATTGGTATAACAAAATCAAGGGTATTGATCAGGAGACTGTTTCGGCAATTGTCGAAGATAAGCGTGGTATCTGGTTTGGAGGGAATAGAGGACTTTCCCACCTAGACTTTCAAAGTGGTGAACTATCGAACTACACGCGGGAAGATGGTTTGCTTACCAATGATTTTAACAATAATGCCGTCTTGAAAGATGATGATGGCACCTTGTATTTTGGAAATTTTAGGGGAATTAATTATTTTGATCCATCCAATATTCTTGTAAATACGAACCCACCGTCGCTCTATTTTTCTGACTTAAAACTATTCAATAAATCTGTTGTTCCCGGAACTGAAAATACGCCCTTGGAAAAGGTTTTATCGGAGACCGACGCACTCGAGTTAAACCATAAACAATCGGTTTTTACGATTGAATATATGGGTATTAACTATACACGGTCTGAAGAAAACCAATATGCCTATTATTTAGAAGGATTTGAAGACACTTGGAACTATGTCGGTAATACTCGAAGTGCTACCTATACCAACCTTCCGAAAGGCACCTATGTTTTTAAGGTAAAAGCGGCCAATAATGATGGTGTTTGGAACGAGGAAATCATTTCCTTGAAAATTGAGGTGCTACCTCCTTGGTGGGCAACCAATTGGGCCATTCTAGGGTACGTGCTGCTTTCGATTTTTTTGGCATTTTTAGCATCCAGGATCATCAACGATCGTATCAAGGAAAAGCGATTGATAAAGTTTGAACGTGAAAAAAGAAAGCAGGAAGAAATTCTGAATGAGAAAAAAATACAGTTCTTCACTAATATTTCGCATGAGTTCAGGACCCCATTGACATTGATCTTAAACCCATTGGAAGATATTCTTGATAATAGCCTTTTGCAACTCCCGGAAAGTATCAGGGAAAAACATCAGATTATCCATAAAAATACAAGTAGGCTCTCTAGATTAATAGATGAGCTAATGGACTTTAGGAAAATAAAAATGGATAAGATGTCGGTTACCGCTTCGGAAATCGACGCTGTTAGTTTTATGAAAGAAGTAAGTGGTCATTTTCAGGAAGAGGCATCCGAAAAGAACATCATACTATCCAATGATGATGATGCGACTACGCTTAAAATATGGGCCGATCCTGGAATGCTCGAGAAGATCGTATTCAATATTTTATCGAACGCCTTTAAGGTTACCCCAGAAAACGGCTTAATTACGGTAGGGGTATACCGAACGTCCGAGCCTATTGTGTTCCCCTTGATCCATGCTAAAAGGGCCGTTAAAGCAATGGAAATAAGTATTGAGGATACAGGGCCAGGAATCAAAAAAGAGGAGGTAGATCGTATTTTTGAGCGATTTTACCTGGTGAAAGAAATGAACAGTCAATATTACGGAGGCACCGGAATTGGTCTTGAGGTGGTCAAGAGTTTTGTGGATCTTCATAAAGGGAAGATCGAAGTAGAAAGTAAAGTAAAGGAGGGTACAAAGTTTCGAATTTTCCTTCCTATCGGGAAAGATCATTTTCATGCCAACGAGCTTTTCTTATCCAATGCAAATTTAACGGATGCACAAGAAGAGGTCGATGTTGAAGATCCACCGGAAGATTTTACCAATCCGAAGTATGCGATCAATGTGATTCCCAAAAAGGATAAAAAGAAATTATTGATTATCGAGGACAACAAAGAATTGCGTACATATCTAAAGAGCGAACTTCAAAACGAGTACAGCGTTGTAGAGGCCCCCAACGGAAAAGAAGGCCTTGCAATTGCGAACGAACGCATTCCTGATATCGTGTTAACAGATGTAATCATGCCCGAGATGGACGGGTTCGAGTTTTGTGCCAAAATGCGCGAAAACATTAAAACCAGCCATATTCCCATACTGATGTTGACTGCCAAAGCAATGACCGATGATTGGGCCAAGGGAATCGACTCGGGAGCGGATGTTTATTTGAGCAAGCCATTTAAAATGAAAGTGCTGCAGTCTCATTTAAAACAACTCATTAGCAGTCGTCAAATTTTGTTCGACAGGTATTTTAATCAATCAAGTAATTTACAATTACCCGAAAAGACCAGCTCTTTAGACAAATCGTTCATTACCAAAGTACTCAATTATATTCATGAGAATATCGACGATACGAACCTGAACGTGGAGCATTTGGCCGAAGACCTCTTTTTAAGTAGAAGTCAGTTGTATCGAAAAATAAAGGCCCTGACCGGTCATACGGCCAATGAGTTTCTTCGTAAGATTCGTTTGGAAAAAGCAAAACAAATGATTGTAAACGGCAACGATTCAATCAGCGAAGTAAGTTTTAAAGTAGGCTTCTCATCGCCCTCCTATTTTACCAAATGCTTTAAATCTCATTTTGGTGTTTTGCCCACCGAATTAAAAAAGGAATGAACATCGTCCCTTTAATACCCAAATGTTCCAGTGTCTGCTTCATTTGTACTATAAAGTTGTTAGTTAAAACCGCAAATTTACCTGATATAAATTCAGTGGTGCCAAATTGAGAATTAAAACAAATCGAATTCTTTTTTTTAATAATTAGCGGTTGAATTTGCGAATCATTGAACCAATAAAATTCAAACGAACCAATTTTTTAATACATCCTTATGACGAATACATTCAAAGCACTAACACTATTTAGTGTACTCTTGCTCTTTTTGCACAGTTGCAAAGAAACCAAACCTGACAAGTTGGTAGAAGAGGTGCCCAAGGAGCTGCCTTCTCTGAAAGGTAGTTTTGCCAATAGTTTTTATATAGGGGCAGCGATCAATGAGCATCAAATAATTGAAACTGATGATAAGGGCATCGAGGTCATAGATCGGGAGTTTAATACCTTAACCCCCGAAAACAATATGAAATGGATGTATCTGCAGCCAGTAGCCGGTACATTCGATTTTGAATTTGCCGATAAGTATGTAGCGCTGGGAGAAAAGATGGATATGTTCGTTGTGGGCCATACGCTGGTTTGGCATAGTCAGTTACCCGATTTTATGCATTCCGTAAAAGACAGCGCAGCCATGGCGGCGCAAATCAAAAACCACATTAATACGGTTGTTAGTCGATACAAGGGGAAAATACATGCCTGGGATGTGGTGAATGAGGCCCTGAACGAGGATGGATCCCTAAGGGCGTCACTTTTTCAACAGGTACTGGGAGACGAATATGTCGAATATGCCTTTCAACTTGCTGCCGAGGCTGATCCGGAAGCGGAGCTAATCTACAATGACTACAATCTTTGGAAGCCAGAAAAGCGTGCGGGAGTGGTGCGTTTGGTAAAACGCTTGCAAGCCAAAGGTATCAAAATCGATGGGGTAGGAATGCAAGCCCATTGGAGTTTGGTAGGACCCACTTTGGAAGATATTGAAAATAGTATCATCGCCTATTCAGAATTAGGAGTTAAGGTACATTTTACCGAACTCGATGTTACTGCCTTACCCAATCCATGGGATGCTGAAGGTGCCGAAGTAAGTCAAAACTATGAGGAATACGAGGGGGACGAGACTATGGATCCCTATAGAGGTGACCTTCCCGATTCAGTGCAGATGCAACTTGCCAAACGCTACCAAGAATTGTTCAAACTCTTTTTGAAACATGAAGATAAGATAGATCGTGTTACCTTTTGGGGGGTAAATGATGGAGGGTCTTGGCTCAATGGCTGGCCCATAAAAGGCCGTACCAACCATCCTTTATTATTCGACCGCGACTTTGAACCTAAAAAGGCCTATTCGGAGGTAATGGCCCTTAAAATGAAAGACAAAGTTACCTACAACAAAATACCATCAGAATGAGCACCACTTCAGAAAAGTTATCGATAGGGGAAAAGATAGGCTATGCTCTGGGCGACCTTTCGGCCAATCTTATTTTTCAGACCTTGATGACGTTTATCGCGTACTTCTATACTGATATTTATAACATACCTACATCCACTGCAAGTGCCATTATCTTTTTTGTAGGTCTTTTTGCCGCTGTTATTTTTAACCCCCTTATGGGGATGATTGCAGATCGTACAAATACCAGATGGGGCAAGTTTCGCCCTTGGATCTTATGGACGGCCGTACCTTTTGGAGTAATTTCTATATTAGCATTTAGCACCCCTGACTTGGGAGAAAGCGGAAAGGTGGTCTATGCCTTTGTTACCTACACCTTGTTACTCGTTCTCTATGCGGCCAATAACCTTCCCTATGCGGCATTAAGTGGTGTAATAACGGGCGATATGGCCGAACGAAATAGCATTTCTTCATATCGATTTGTTGCCGTTATGGTGGCGCAGTTTATCATTCAGGTGCTCCTGTATCCCATCGTAAACAGCATCGGAAACGGGGATCAAGCGGCAGGTTTTGAAACGGTAATGACCTATCTGGCCGTTGGTGGCACAATTTTGCTGTTGATTACTTTTTTTACGACCAAAGAACGGATCGTTCCCAAGCCAGAACAAAAATCTACCGTACGCGAAGATTTAGGAGACCTTTTTAAAAACAGGCCTTGGGTAGTGATGTTGGTATTGACCACCCTGGTGTTTGTTACCCTTGCTTTGAAAGGCGGTATGTATATTTATTATTTTGAGAACTTCGTTAGCAGGGAAGCACTTTCAACGTTCTTGGAAGGATTTGGCGCGACCGATCTCGATGATGTTGCCGGTTATGGTTTTGGCCTGTTCAATGCAGGAGGTATCATTTTTATGATTGTTGGAATTCTCTTTTCAAAACGTTTGGCCGACCGTTATGGGAAGCGCGATGTGTTCGGTGCTGCATTGCTTTTGTCAACGGTATTTATTATTCTTTTCTATTTCTATGGCCCCGAATCGATTATGCTCATATTCGGGACGCAAATTTTACACGGTTTCTTTTATGGTATTACAATACCCCTATTATGGGCAATGATTGCAGATGTGGCCGATTATTCTGAATGGAAGAATAACCGTAGGGCCACGGCCATTATCTTCTCCGCAATGATGGTTGGGTTGAAACTCGGACTCACTTTTGGAGGATCCATGGTTACAGGTATTTTAGGAGTATATGACTATGATTCTGACTTAGCCCGGCAAGTTGCCGAGACGGTGAACGGTATTAAACTTTCTATAAGCATCTATGCAGCAATTCCATTTCTAATAGGTATCGGATTGCTTTATTTCTACGAAATAAACAAACGCATGGAATTACAAATAGAGACCGATTTAAAAGAACGAAGAACAACCTAAGAATTTTTAAAAGAAAAGCATGCCAGAAGATGCAATTGATCATATAGATTTTGATGACCTGAACCAACGTGCCATTTCAAAACCCTTGGTAACCCATATGTATACGGCGGATCCCTCTGCACATGAATTTGAGGGCAAGGTCTATATTTACCCCTCTCATGACATTGAAGCGGGAATTCCCTTTAACGATAATGGGGATCATTTTGGGATGGAGGATTACCATGTGCTATCAATGAATAGCATCGACGACGAAACAGTGGATCATGGGGAAGCACTCCACGTTCGAGATGTGCCCTGGGCAGAACGTCAAATGTGGGCCCCCGATGCGGCGCACAAAAACGGAAAGTATTACCTCTTTTTTCCTGCAAAACGCCCAGATAATATTTTCCAAATTGGGGTTGCTATTGGTGATAGACCTATGGGGCCTTTTGTAGCCGAACCTACCGCCATACCTGGGAGTTACTCAATTGATCCTGCGGTTTTTGAAGATGAAGACGGAAAGTACTATATATATTTTGGTGGTATTTGGGGCGGACAGTTGCAAAAATTCCGTGCGAATGTCTATGATGAGGCCAATGAGCTTCCTTTACCTTCAGAACCTGCATTGTTACCAATTGTTGCACGCCTAACAGATGATCTTTTGGCATTTGATGAGGAACCAGTTGAAGTAAAAATCCTAAATGAAAACGGGGATTTGTTTTTAGAGCAAGAGAACGATAAACGTTTCTTTGAGGCTTCCTGGGTTCATAAGTACAATGGAAAATATTATTTTTCGTATTCTACAGGAGACACCCATTTAATCTGCTACGCAATAGGCGATACCCCTTATGGCCCTTTCACCTATCAGGGCCGTATCTTGAACCCGGTCATAGGGTGGACTTCGCACCATTCCATTTGTAAAGTACAAGACAAATGGTACCTGTTTTATCATGATTCGAGCCTTTCGAAAGGGGTTACCCATTTGCGATCTGTAAAAGTAACCGAGTTGACCCATCGTGCCGACGGTACCATCGAAACAATTGACCCTTACAAAGAATAGGACGTGCTACTGAAGTTTTAAGGTCTTTTTTAAGTATACTACTGCAACAGATTCGACCATCATAGTTGGTTTGAAAAGGTAGTCTCTTAATATGGGAACTCAATACTTCAGACAATGTGAAGATGGTGGTGTAGCCTAATTGAATCCAATCAAGAATATCGGGTGCCATCGTGTCTCTGAGGACGATTGTTTCTTTTGCTTCCAATCTCAATTTTTTGCTTTTTGCACGGATCATGACCAGTCTCGGATTTTTCGCCGAAATTGCTGTTTTCCCATATGCCTTGTAGTAAGTACCTATAGTTAATCATGTTCCTATTTTGTGGTAAAGGGCACTATAATTTGCTGCGGCGATGGCTTGGCGCAGCATTTGCTTCATATTTTGTAGTAAAGCACCTGTGGGTACGACCATGGCGAGGACCAGATGACGCTTAAGATAGAATACGGATCGATAAGGTATGCAAGCCCGAAATCATGGTGTCGCCACTGTAGACAAGGCCATCCATGTCCATTAAAAAATCCTTCTTTATCGTTCTAAATTAACTGAATACAAAAAGTCCTGCAAAAAGTAGCCTTCGGCCATTTAAGCAGGACAATACAAACTATGAATTATTCAAGCCCCTCCAGGAATCCGTCATGGGCTTTTTTCGTATTAAATGCAGAATCGTACAATAACGGCCAATCTGGGTTGCCCCAGAAGTCTAATAACCAAGATTCGTTGTCTCGCAAGCCCCAAACGGTTAAGGCAAACTTGCTATCTTGTGGAATGGCATTGTAAATTTCAACCACTTCCTTGTATTTTGCCTGTTGCTCAATAGCTCTGCTATCGGTTAGAGCGGTTGTTAGGTCGTTGTCAGGATTGGCACGAATATCCAACTCTGAAAAATGCATCAGCAAATCCCGTGAAACGGTACCGTCCACAACACTCTGAATTTGCGTGGAAGAAGGGCCGTTATAGGATATATGCATTTGGGCTCCCACACCATCTATCAAACCTTGGGATTTAAGGTCATCGACAATCGCAAACATGGCATTTTGTTTCCCTGAATCAAAGGTGAGGTTATAATCATTATAGAATAAAAGCACATCTGGATCGGCGTTTTTGGCGAATTGAAAACATTTGGCAATAAAATCGTCTCCCATTTTTTGCTTGAATACCGAATTACGTAGGTTGTTACTCCCGTCTTCAATCGCTTCGTTTACAACATCCCACGAACGTACCTTGCCTTTGTACCTTGTAACCGTAGTGGTTATGTAATCCTCTACCATCGCCTCGAATTCTGCATCGGTACCTGAGAAGTTTTCTACCCAGGAGGGCGTGGCATTGTGCCATATAAGTGCATGACCGTGCACATCCATGCCCCTTGAAACGGCAAAATCGACAATAGCATCGGCTGCATCAAAATTGTAGTTGCCTTCAGAAGGGTACATAATATTCATTTTCATTTCATATTCTGAAGTGATGCTATTGAAGTCTTTCGAAATTACCTCGTCATGTTTTCCTCCCAAGCGGTTCGCCTGTACGATCATTCCGACCGAAAAAGTGGTAGCTGCTTCCTTTAAGGCTTTTTTTGCCTGGGGATCGGGACCCGCTTCACCATCAATGGTGATGTTTTTCGTATCGGTATACGTTTTTGCAGGTGCTTCAATTGTTAAGGTGACCTGGTATTCTCCAGGTCCGTCATACAAGTAGTATTCCGGTCCTGGTCCGTCCAAAACCTTTTCGCCGCCTTCTGTAAACTGCCAGTAGGCTTCAAAACCAGAAGCTCCGGTAGACTTATTATCGGCTATTACACGAAGACCGTTACCCGCAGATACGGATACTTCAAAATTGATGACCACAGGTTTTTCGGCGGCCGCCGAATTATCATCCGAACTACATCCGGCGAAAATCACAGCTAGTACAAATGCCAAGTATATTTTTGTCTTTTTCATCTTTCTTTTTTAAATCTATTTCTAATTTTTGACTACTTCAACATCGTCAACAATGAAGGTGCCCCCTGTGGTACCCATATCAAGTACAATAGTTGTTTCTGCCGTACTGGCCGTAAAAGACCAGGTATACTGTGCCCAGTCGGAGGTAACGGTATAGTCGCCAGCATACTGCTCATCGCCCAACTGTGCGTTGGTCGAATAGCGTATAATAGCTGCGTCTCCTTTCACCCAAGCCGATACAGTGTATTCTGCACCGATTTCGGTTGTGATGGCATCACTCGATAATTGGGTTTCCCAAGGGTTGCCATCAGCAGGGTTGGTAACCAATAACGCTCGCGCACCACCATGAACATCGGTAGTCTCTTGGGTCATATTGTCGGCTCCGTTGAATTTACCCCAGTTGGTGAAATCATCGCCATCACCTAATTCAAAATCACCATTAACCGCTAGGTTATCCGGGTTGCCTTCTGGTTCAGGGGCTGGGAGTGCCATATCGCCTTTTACTAGGCCTATGCCATCGACTATATAGGTGGCCATGTTAGTTCCCATGTCCAAGACTAGTGTGGTTTGATCGGTGGTCGCGGTAAACGTCCAGGTATATTGTGTCCAGTCGGCGGTTACCGTAAAGTCACCGGCATACTGTTCATTCCCCAATTGAGCGTTGGTGGAAAAGCGTATGGTACCGTCGTCCCCTTTTATCCAAACCGAGGCGGTGTATTGTGCATCGATTTCCGTTGCGACCGCATCACTCGCTAGTTGCGTTTCCCAAGGATTGCCATCCACTTCGTTCATCACCTTCATTGCCCTACTGCCCTCAAAGACATCTGCCGTCTCGGCGGTCATTCGCTCGGCACCGTTGAATTTGCTCCAATTGGTGAAATCATCACCATCGCCCAATTCCAATTCACCATTGAGCAAAAGGTTTACGATATCGCCGGCAGGTGGCGGTGGTGGTGGGGTAATATCTTCTACGGTACCTTCTTTCACCAAGGTGTAGTAACGCCAGTTAGTAGAAGGTACTCCAGGATCGGCGGTAACATTCCTAAGAACCATTTTATCTTCGGTAATGCTATAAATTTGGTATTCTGAAGTTCCTTCGTAGTAGGCAATGGATGCTCCATTACTTAGAATCAACCAAGGATAATCGGCACCGTCGCTACCCGTTCTTGTTTCAATTGTCCAACTTGAGGAATCTGGCTCTCTACTACCATAGCAACCATCGGCAAATTCAGCATTGTCGGTACCGAGTTCTTCATTCGCCCATGACCATATCCATTGGTAACTATCATTGTTTTGGTTTTCGTAAGTAAGATCCAAATCTTGTTTGAACACATATTTGTCGTCGTAGACGCAGGTAGTACCATCCTCCTGAACAAATGTATTTTCCGGGCTGCTGAAAAAACTTATATCGAATGGATCGGTACTGTCATTGGTAGCAGTACCAGGTCCTACGCCGTAAGCGGCTGCCAGTTTACTCCAAACCCATGTTTTTCCTGTTTGGCCATCGGCGCATGTACCTGCCAGTAACTTTGCTGTTTCATCTTCGCAGAGCGATGGGCCAGAACCAGCCACCATTACCTTACTAGAAGAACTCTTTACACCGGTGTCTCCTACTATATTTAGAGTGACAGAGAATTCTCCTGGTGTTTTAAATTCATACTCCTCAAGCCCGGGCTCATCAAGAATTCGTGTGCCATCTGAAATATCCCAAAAACTGTAATGATCTTCGGCATTGGGTGTAGTATTGTCCAAGAAATAATAATTGGGGTTGTCCGGGGAAGCCGTTATCGAAAAAGTGGCTTCCGGGGTCGGAATCGTCTCCGTATCATCATCGGAACAGGCCCCGATGATTAATAAAAGCAAGAATAAATTTAGTAATCGCAGTGATTTCATAGTCTTCATTTTTGTTAGTTTGAACTTTGAGCTAGTTATAGATTAGTTATTGTATTTTGTACAGGCAAAGAGTCTTAAACGAGAAGCACCTTAGCCATGGCCGTATTTATTTTCAAATATATTTTTACTGTCATTGTTCTAATATTACAATTGAAACAAACTATGGCACTTCTGAAGCATTTTGATGTGAAAATTGACCAAATCCCTATTTTAGGGAGATTGTGAATGCCAATTCTGAAATTTATCGCATGATTTCTTGACCTATTCTGGTTGTATTGGTTTGTCTCTTTTCTAAAATGTACTGATCAAATTCAAACCCGAATCATTGTTTGCTATCAAGAAATAGGGTCGATTTCCAATATGGATTTTTTGAATGACCCTTGCATTTTGTCCAAGATAAAAGTTGACATCTTTATAAGGGGTAAGTTTTCCTTCGGGACCTCCAATTAATGTGTAGCCAATGTTGCCATCATACCGAATTGTTTCAACTTCTGATTCGTATATGGCACCGACTCCTATGACATCTTGATATCCGTCTTGGTTCACATCTGCCACGGCAAAGGACATGGTGGGACCCATTTGAGCTGTATTTGGAAATTCTTTGAATTGGAATTGGCCATTGCCTAAGTTCAATGCGTATGCAGAGCCAAAAAAGTGTACCTTCTTATGATACGCCTCACCTAAGGCTTCTTCACCGTAAATGTCTGTCAAGGAAGATCGTGCGAACTGTTTAAAAGTGGGGGCCTTTTCTGCAATAAATGAATTTTGCTGTGTTGAACATTCTTTACCTCTTATAGGGACTAATTTTTCTTGGTAAGACTTGCTTAAAACCATGTCATAACTACCATTGTTGTCAAAATCAGCCCCGAAAATATGCAAGGGTTTTTTCTCTGAAGGATGAAATTTGTTGTTTTTGCCCAAGTTTCCAAACAGGTAGTCAAGATCACCATCTTTATCAAGGTCTATAGCTTCGATGGCGTTCCACCATCCTTCGGTATTTTCGAAAGCCTTTATTTTTGTCGGAGTATAAGTATTGTTTTCATTTTTAAAAACAGTAATTACCATCCATTCCCCAACCACAAACAAATCGGCATCTCCATCTTCGTCATAGTCAGAAAATAAAAGATCGTTTACGATGCCAGTAGTTGCATAAGCCGGGGCTATCTGTTCGGTAACGATTGTAAATTTCCCCTGCTCGTTTTCTAGAAAGTAAGAGGGTTCTGCACGAGGATACTTACCAGGAACCACATGACCACCAACAACCAAATCTTTGTCACCATCTTGATCAAAGTCAATCGTTTTTACCGCTTTTGTGTTCGATAGCATTTTTGGCAATGCGTTACTTCTTGTAAAAGTTCCGTTTCCCTGATTCAGATAGAGGCGGTCTTGCAACAAGCTGTTTGTTTCTTCTAACTCGTACCCTCCGCTACATACGTACAGGTCAAGGTCGCCGTCTTGGTCTGCATCAAAGAATAACGAACCAAGGTCTTCATATTTATAATCTTTTTCGAGAGAGGGCTGCGGAAGGCTGTCAAAGCTACCGCGTTTGTTTTGTAAATAGAGAACCGCAGCCTGATCCTGGGCACCTCCTACGAAAAAATCTTCCAGGCCATCACCGTTTACATCGGCCACGGATAGGGTAGGGCCTGTTTGTGAATATTTTCGGGGGAGCAATACCTGTCGTGAAAAGTCATCAAAATTGTTTTCCCGATGCCGGAATCCAATTCCTTTTTTTTTAGGATGTATGGTTTTAAAATTTCTGAAGACCTTTTGTTTTGTACGGTTGCTTTCAGGAACCTCATTATAATCGAATTGAAGTCGTTGGTTGGCTGCAATATTTGAACTCGCCGATACGGTCCCATCGTTCCATACCACTTCAACACGATCTACGATTTCGGTCTGTGCCAATCCAAAATGAACCACTTTCGAAACAGATGATTGATACCCACGGTTCATATACAGTTCCTGGTATTGATTGCCTACATTGGTAAACAGGGTAACTTTGGCGCCTATGGCATTCTTGTTGGTCTTTTCCCCGATTAAGACGATATCCAAGTAGTTTTTTTGCGTATTGTTTTGATAAACCATCGCCTTTTCGGCCATATTGTTCATCACCAGATCCAAATCCCCGTCATTGTCGAGATCCGCATAGGTGGCACCATTGGTATTTACCTTTGCGGACAATCCCCAATCAAACGTACTGTTTTGAAAGCCTAGATCTTGTTTATTTCTATAACTGTAATTCGCGAGTTTCTCCGATGGCATCATTTCAATGACCTCTTTTACAGTCATGGAGACTTCTTTATCAAGATTCTTCTTTACCTGGCGAATGTAGTCTTGATTGCTGAAGTTTCGCTCGATACCATTAGAGATGAATACGTCTTTAAAGCCGTCATTATCAAAATCGGCAAGTAAAGGCCCCCAACTCCAGTCGGTCTTTGAAATTCCTGCCATTTGTCCTATTTCGGTAAACGACCCATTGCCATTATTGAGCTGTAACATATTGGCCATATAGGGAAAATGGTACCCTGAGTTTACAATTTTTGCAAAACCTTCGGTATTCATGGTCGGCATGTTCTCTTTGCTTCGAATATGATCTTCGGCCGACATTTCTAGTACCACAAGGTCTGGTAATAGATCATTGTTGATATCGGCAAAATCGGCACCCATGCTATTATAACTGATGTGTTTTAAGCGGGTATTGATCTGATTGGAAAATGTACCGTTGCGATTGTTAATATATAGGCAGTCTGGAGCAATGTAATCATTGGCAACATAGATATCGGGCCAACCATCGTTATTAAAATCACCTATCACCGCACTTAACCCCCAGGCCTTGTTGATGAGTTGTGCCTCTTGGGTGACATTGGTAAAAGTATCGCCATCGTTTCGAAACAAATGGTCTGATGTTTCCGGGTAGAATTTCTGATTCTCTTTCTTCTCGATCCGCAAGGTATTTTCAAAATCGATTCGATGATTTACCAGATACATGTCAAGGTCTCCATCCCTATCGTAATCAAAAAAGTAAGCTTGTATTGAAAACCCAGAATGATCTAACCCCCATTGTTTGGCCTGTTCTTTAAAGATTCCATTTTTTTGGTTGATAAACAGCTTGTTTCTTCGGATTTCAGGATTCAATACGGATGCTGATTTACACACATAAATATCCAACCAGCCATCGTTGTTAATATCGATCATGCTTACTCCGGTACTCCAGCCTTGCGAATCGGTTACTCCGGCCGCTTCGGTAATATCTTCAAATTTAAATTCTCCATTGTTTAGATATAGTTTGTTTGATTTTTGATTAGATGTAAAATACAGATCTTCGAACCCGTCGTTATCGATATCGCCACTGGCCACTCCGCCTCCCAGCAGGGCATAGGTATAGTTTACGCAATTAAATAAATTTGTTTGATCCACCGAATTTTTAAAATTGATACCGGAATGTTCGGTGGGAATCGAAGTGAAAAGTAGTCCATCATACGAGTTCTTTGTACCATCATGGTCGGTAGTACAAGCGATTACTGCAATCATACTTAGCATAACAAATAAGTGCCTACAGTTCATTTTTTTTCGGTTGGGGTTAAAATCAAAAGCAGCACCTCTTTCGAAATGCTGCTTTTTTGCTAAACTAACTCAACAAAATTATCATGTTTAAAAGCATTAATATCCAGGGTTTTGGTCTTCAGTCCCCATATTTGCATTGGAACTGATTTCTCCATCTGGTATGGGCCAGAGTTCATGCTTTCCGGCCTGAAAATTGGTGTCTGCCAATTCAGTTGCAACGATGCCCCAACGAATCATATCATCAAAGCGCACCTGTTCTCCGGCAAGTTCTACCTTTCGTTCATGTACAATGGCATCGAAAACTTCAGCCTTGCTTAAACTTGTTGCCAATGCATCAAGACCTGCACGTTCCCGCACCGTATTAATGTATCCTACAGCAGTCGCCTGTGAACCCACTTCGTTTTCACATTCTGCCATCATTAATAATACATCTGCGTATCGTATTACCTTTACATTAATACCCGATTCTTCGTTTTCCGAAGTTTGCTTGTAATAGTTTTGGTATTTTTTCCAAGCTACGGAGCGAACGTTTCCACCGTTTTCTGCAAAATCATCCTCAACCAAGGTGTTCTCACCGTTGTTGTAGGTATCGCCGGGTACGTAAAAACTCCCCTGAAAACGATTGTCGCCGGCCTCAAATTCTGCTACAAGATCGTCTGAAGGATATACGTTGAACCAGTTTAAGACGCCGTAATCCTGACCTCTAAAAGTAGCGTGGTTGGGACCACCGGCGCCAACAGCACCACCATTCCATTTGTTTCCAGTACCTAAGGTAACGTCATACTCCACCTCAAAGACCGCCTCGATACCATTTTCTGTTTCCTCCTTGAAATTATCGTAATAATCATCTTCCAGATCATAACCCGACATGCTTTTAAAAGAGTTCAAGGCCAAGGTGTATTGCTTTTCATATAAGAGTACCTTCCCTAAAAAAGCCTGAGCTGATCCTTTGGTAGCCCTTCCTTTTTCCTCCTCAGCTTTTGGCAACAAATTGGCCGACGCATAGGTAAGATCCTCAATAATAAGGTTTACAATGTCTTGCTTCGGACTTTTAGGCTTTCCTTCGGGATTGCTACCATCGCCAATTTGCAAGGGGATGTCTCCAAAACGGTTCACAAGCAACCAATAATAATGTGCTCTAAGGAAGCGTGCTTCACCAATGAATTTTCGCTTTCGAACGGCACTTAGTTCCCCGTCGGAGATTGCATTGATCAATTCTTCGTTGGCAATTACAAAATTCGCTTTGTTGATTCCTCTATAACAACTATCCCAATAATCTCTAATTTGACCGTTGCTCGAATCAAAGGAGAAATCGGCATAGGTGACCTTGTCACCTTCTTGTTGGCCATTGCCACTTTGTTCATGCGACATATTGTCCATCATATAAAACAACAGTCTTCCGTAGAGGGCAAACGTTTGAAGGTTTGCGTAGGCCGCGTTTACGGCCGATTGTACCTGGTTTTCAGTGGTAAAGAAAGTATCCGGTGATAATTGGTTTGGATTTACGAGTTCCAAATCTTTATCCGAACATGAATGTGTCGCAAGAATGCTTAAAAAAGCAGCGAGAATTAATTTTATTTTTTTCATATTGGTTTTTTTTAAAATGATACTTGTAGGCCTACTAAAATTGTCGTTGGTTGTGGGTAGTTGCCTCGATCTACTCCGAATTCTAGGTTTCCGTTGTTTGGATTGGAGTTGCCAATTTCTGGGTCTAAGCCAGAATAATCGGTGATGGTCAGCAAGTTTTGACCACTTGCATAGACTCGAATCTTAGAAACATACTCGCCAAACATATCATTGGGAATGGTATAGCCCAAAGTGACATTTTTTAAGCGTGTGTAAGATCCGTCCTCTACAAATCGGTCCGATACCCCATTATTCTGTATTGCTCCATTTGTTCTTGGAGTAGTGGTAGAAGGGTTTGTGGGGGTCCATCGATTTTCGTAGTACTCTTGGCTTACATTAAATAAACGATTCGCACCGCCCACCAAATCATAGGTGTTAGTGTTGAAAACATCATTACCATATATCCCGGTAACAAACAGGTTCAGGTCAAAGTTTTTGTAATCGGCACTTAAGTTTAAACCGTAATTGAAATCAGGGTACGGATTACCTATAATCGCTCTATCTTCGGAGGTGATATCCCCATCGCCATTCAAATCTTTGAAGCGAATATCACCCGGCTGCACCGTGGTTTGACCGGGATTTGCCGTAAATACCGCATCTACTTCTGCTTGATTTTGGTAGATGCCGTCTGAAACCAGTCCATAAAAATGGAATAGTGGTTCCCCAACAACAGTTCTTGAAATGGTTCCTCCTCCTTTAAAACCGGCCCCGACAAATTCCTCTAACCCTCCAAGGTTTAATACTTCATTCTGTGAAGTACCTATGTTAAGATTGGCAGACCATTTAAAATCTCCTTCATAATCATTATATCCCAGTATCACTTCGAAACCTTTGGTTATACCGGATCCAACATTGGCCGCAATATTCCCGGCATTGAAACCATTTGATGTAGGCGCCGGAATGTTGATCAATAGGTCGTTACTGGTGTTCTCATAGTACTCAATTGAGGCATTGAATTTTGAATTCGAGGTGACCAAATCAAGACCAATATTCAGAGATTCTTTAGATTCCCATTGCAAATCTGGATTATCACCACCGTCCGCCGTGATTCCGAAAGCCACTTGCCCATCAATGGGATATTCAAAACCGGCCGCCAAGGAGGGTGCATAACGATAATCGCCAATCGCATCACTTCCTGTGGTCCCGTAACTACCCCTCAGCTTTAGGGTGCTAAAAGGACCATTCTCCATAAAAGCTTCTGCTGCAATGTTCCACCCAACAGATGCAGAGTAGAAGTTGGCCCATCGTTTGTTCGAACCAAAGCGAGAGGAGGCATCCCGTCTAAAAGAGCCCGATATGATGTATTTATTGTCAAAGTCATAGTTTAAACGACTAACATAACCAAGTTTATTGGTTTCACTGGAATTTGAGGAAAGGGCAGAATCCTCATTGGATAACTGCTCAATTTCGTCGGTTACCGCATTTCTACTGCTAGCACTCATATTACTATTCTTGCCTTCGAATTTCTCTACTAGGGCAAGGAATTGAAAATTGTGTTTTTCATTGAATGTTCTGGTATAATTAATACTGTTGTTGTAGATAATGGTCTGTCCGTAGCCCGAATTTCTTGAAATAGCTGCCCAAGGTTGCGCGTGGGTAGTACTACCCTCTACGCTGTCATCACTATAAGAAGGTACAAAGTTGCTATTGTTATAAGTATAATAGTCAAGACCTACTGAGGATCTGAATGTTAAGCCTTTTGCAAGCTCTAGCTCGGCAAATACATTTCCTATAATGGCCACATTGCGATTAATGGGATCTGCTAGGGTTTGTATACGTACGGGGTTCTCGGCATCTTGCCCGTCGGCAGAAGAAGAGGGCCCTTGGAAACCACCTAGATTGTCTGAATTGTATATAGGGAGATAGGGAGCTGCTTTTACAGAGTGCTCAATAAGGGTGCGGCCTCCACCACTCAATTCAGGTCTTTGCTTACCAAAGCCGACCGACATGGTTTGGCCTACTTTAAGTTTGCCCATTTGAGTTTGGCTGTTTACCCTAAAAGAAAAGCGTTCAAAGCCAGTATTTATCAAAACACCTTCTTGCTTTAAATATTCTCCCGAAAAACGGTAGGTGCCATTTTCTCCTCCACCGGAATAACTTAAATTGTAGTCTTGTAGCAGCCCGGTAGTAAAAATCTCATCCTGGTAATTGATATCGTTGTCAAAAAATTCGGCCGGTCTGTTGGGAACAACGCCCTGGTCGGCGGCGTATTTAAGATAATCTGCCGTATTCAGCACATCGTATCGTTTCTGGAAAGTTGAAAATCCGGTATAGGTGCTAAAAGAAATTTCTCCTTTGCCCTTTTTTCCTTTTTTGGTTGTTACCAAAATGACTCCATTAGACCCTTGAGCTCCATAAAGCGCAGTCGTAGACGCGTCTTTAAGCACGGAAATGTTTTCAATATCATTTGGACTGATGCCGGACAAATTACCAACAATCACCCCATCGATCACGAAAAGGGGGTTATTACTTCCTATGGATCCCAACCCTCTAATTAGAACAGTGGGTGTAGAACCGGGAACCCCATTGTTTACAACACTTAAACCTGCGGCCCTACCTTGTAAGGCTTGTTCAGCGTTGGTAACCGGGATAGCCGAAATCTCTTCGGAATCTATTACAGATACCGCCCCTGTTACCGTGGCCCTGCTTTGGGTGCCATAGGCCACTACGACAACCTCGTTTAAGGCTTCCGCAGATTCGATTAGACTAACATTAATAACCGTTTGGCTGTCAACGGCAATGGTTTGTGTGCTCATTCCGATATAGGAAAAAGAGAGCTGATCAGTTGCATTGACATCCTGAATACTATAGTTTCCGTCAAAGTCGGTCGTTGTGCCATTCGATGTGCCTATAACGACTACTGTAGCACCGGGCAAAGGTGTGCCTGCCTCGTCCGAGACCACCCCACTAACAGTTTTGGTTTGTGAAAAGATACTTTGAACTGTAAATAACAGCAAAGCAATCGTTACGATTTTGAGTTTAATCATGTGAGTTAATTTTGGTTTATTTTGAATTCTTGCCCCTGTAATTCGATTGTTGTTGTTGGCTATTACTAGAGCAGGTTTTGTTGCGAACATTTAAAGAAATATCTCTGAACAGAATCCTATTATGTGTTCATAAGCAAAAGTATTTGGTGGCCTTACGCACTAATATTAATTCTGAAGCAATTACTATTAATATTGCAGCATTTTCATTTTTAACCACCATATAGGGCAACTTTGAGGATTATTTGCCGCTATATTTGTTTTTATGATGATTCGAAGCGCATTTTTTAAAAGATGTATTTATTAGAAGCAAAGTGCTATATAACTTTTTAAATGCGTTAAAAATCTTATCAGTAACCTTAGATTTATAACAAGTGAGATTACTATTTATTTTAGGGATATTAACGGCTTCCGGTTTTCCGGGAAATGGAGTTTTTCAGACCACGCCGTTTCAGGAAAAGGGTGGTTTTTTAAAGGTAGAGGCCGAGGACTTTCATTCTAAGTCTTCTAACAATAAGAAAAGAGACTGGTACCGCCGATCGGAATCGGATACCTTGCCGTTTAATACCACTTTGATTACGAATCATTCGGATACGGCAAGTGGCGGGGCTTATATTGAAGCGCTGCCCGATACGAGAATTACACATGATGATTCTCTGATTGTAGGTGAGAACTTTTTTCCAGAACCTGGGGTAGGGGGTATTGTTTCTTATAAAGTGAACATACGTAATCCGGGTAAATATTATGTTTGGGCAAGTGCATTCTCATCGGGATCGGAAGATAATGGGGTGCATGTTGGCTTAGATGGGGAATGGCCCGAAAGTGGTGCGCGAATGCAATGGTGTGATGGAAAGGAGAAATGGACCTGGTCTTCTGCCCAACGAGATCCAGAAAATCATTGTGGCGTACCAAAGACCATCTATTTAGAAATTTCCAAAGCAGGGGAGTATACGATTTCCTTCTCGATGCGAGAGGATGGTTTTGAGATGGATGCATGGTTAATAACCACCGACCTAGCTTATAGTCCAGGATAGTTTGAAAATATAGAAACCTAAGAAATGAAAAAAAAACGATTTTATATAGTGCAGCTATTTTTAGGTATACTGCTATCTTGCAGTACAGATGCCGCTGTTCCCCAGACCATAGAGTCTGTAGGGCCAGAGCCAATGGCCGAAGAGCCAACTACTCCCGAAACTCCTCAAAATGAAATTACTGATGGGTTTTTAGTACCCAGTACAGGAGAGCAGATGCTTTTTATTGGTCAAGATTTAAAATCGGTGCGGGACTATATGAATGAATGTGGGCAATGCCCGATCCCTACGGGAATCACGACCTATGTAAACCTTTCGGGAGTACTTTCTAGCAATTATGGTGCCCTTGGTTGGAGCAGCAACAATACACCTTATGAGCAAGATGTAAATTGGGGTGCCGGCCCTTTGAATGCATATAAGTCTGCGAAAGAGTTTCCAAATTCTGCTGTGCAAATCGGGTTGTACCTAGTAGGGCAAACCGTTCATATTGCTAATGGGGGTTTAGATGCTCAAATAAAGCATTTGGCTTCTTATTTTAAGGAATTGGAAAATACGGCCTTCTATTTAAGAATCGGGTACGAGTTTGATGGGCAATGGAATGGGTATGATGGTAACAGCTATCAAAACGCCTTTAGAAAAATAGTAGATGTCCTGAGGGGGGAGGGAGTTAACAATGTAGCCTACGTATGGCAATCGAGCACCTCACCGATCGATGATTTGTTAGATGGAGGCCGCGAAAACCTGTTGGCCTATTACCCCGGTGATGACTACGTAGATTGGTTTGGGGTTTCTTGGTTTTTAAGACTTAACGAACAGGCTACGGCCACTACTAATACTATTTCTACGCAAGAATTTTTATTAAACGAAATGTTGGCGCTTGCCCGAGCCAAAGGGAAACCGGTAATGATAGCAGAATCGGCCAATCAAGGGTATGATAATTTAGATTTAGAAAACTCCAATATTAGCGAAGTTTGGGATGGCACTTCTGCCAAAGGAACGCAGTCGAAGACGGCGGATCAAATTTGGAATGAGTGGTACGTTCCCTATTTCGATTATATAGAATCCAATGCCGATGTCATTAAGGCAGTTAGCTACATCAATGCAAATTGGGATTTACAGGGTTTATGGGACGCCCCTTACGAAAGTGGTTATTGGGGCGATTCACGCATTCAGGTCAATCAAACACTAGAAATCAACTGGGTAGAGAAAGTAGATAGATTGGGTTGGGTACCTGGAAGTGAGGGGCTTAATGTTGTTTTAGGATTGAAATAAGATTTCTCATATAGAATTTAAACCCATTCTTAATTGGGCTGGATTACTAAGAATAGAACGGTAATTTTCTTATTTTAGAGTGAAATTACTAGATAATGCAGCCAATAACACACAGAGTAGATGCTTTTGCGGGAGGGAAACACAGGGGGAACCCGGCAGGAGTCTATTTATCTGAAAAAGAGCTACCACAGAAAGAATTACAAAAGATTGCTTTTAAAACGGCCTTGCCCGTAACGAGCTTTCTTAGAAAATTACCGGATAGTACTTTCGAAATACGATGGTTTACTATGAATCGTGAAGTAAACCTATGTGGGCATGGAACCGTAGCAGCCGCCTATTGGCTGTATACCGAATTGGGTATTCGGGAAATGCAATTTCAGTCAAAATCAGGTCTTTTGACCTCAAAAATAACAGAAGACGGGAAGGTCGAGATGAACTTTCCCGCGCAACAAACAAGGCCTTGCGATGAAAATACCAAAAGAGCGTTGGAAAAAGTATTGAAAGTCCCTATTAAGGCTTGCTTTTTCGGATACGAAGACTATCTGGTCGAATTGGAATCAAGTACAACAGTGACCAACTATACGCCAGATTTTGCCGAAATTCAAAAAGTAGACTGTAGAGGAATAATTATTACTGCTTGGGACGAACACTATGGTTTTGATTGTGTTTCTCGCTTTTTTTGCCCCAGAGTGGGAATTAATGAAGATCAGGTATGTGTTTCTGCACATTGCAAATTAGTTCCCTATTGGACGGGAAAAAAGAAAGTAACCTATTTACATGCCTGGCAGGCTTCCAGAAATAGTGGAGAACTCTACTTATATGCTTTAAAGAATGACCGAGTTCGAATACTAGGCAGTGCACAAAGGCAGAATGTAGTGGCGATAGCTTAGTTTCGAACGCCGGGTTCCGAATACATTTAAATCGGTGTTGAGTTGTTTTTGAGGATTCGGTCGATGCCTTTTTAGATCAATTCGTATCTTACCTAATACAAACTGTAAATATACAAGATGAAAACTAGAGTGTTGAGATTCCTGAAAATGCTATTTCTGTTGGCGCCGGTATGTCTTTTTTCACACAATTTTGAGGGGAAGAAATCGGTAGATCCTGCAGATGGTATGTATTCTTTGGTAATCACTGGGTATGATTGGGGGCCTTCGGTCAATCAGGTGATTTTAGATATGGGGGAGATGCACTCAAATGCAAATGCTAGAGATTTCAAAGTAACTGTTATGCGCAGTGCGGAAGGAGTTGAAATGCAACCAGAGGAGCAAGCGGGCGAGCGCAGCGTGCTTTTTGCTTTTATATCGGATGAAAAGGGGAATCGTATAAAGGATGGAAGTCATATCACCTTAACACTTTTAGTGGGCCCCGATGAAGTATTAAGTTCTCCCATAAAGTATGTCTTTAAAGATGGCCGAGGTGGTAACCAATGGATCGATTACAAACTGAAAATTGTAGATAAGACCCGCAACAAAACTTGGGGTACTGAAAAAGAACGGATACTGCCTTTGGTAGACCGCTTTGATTTAAGTGGTACCTATAGGCATGAGGATGGTACGAATCTCACTTATGCATCTTATGCTCCGGTTGATACCAACAGTAAATTACCACTTGTTATTTGGTTGCACGGGGGAGGGGAAGGTGGTACCGATACGAGTATCCCTTTGGTAGCCAACAAAGCAACAAATTATGCTTCGAACGAACTACAAAACCTATTTGGAAAGGCGTATGTGCTAGTTCCGCAAACCCCAACATTTTGGATGCAAAGTGCCAGTGGTGAATATACCCGTGGTGAGATAAACGATATCTACAACGAATCACTTATGGGGCTTATAAAAAAGTACGTTGCTGAACACCCGGAAATAGACGATAAACGAATCTATATTGGGGGTTGTTCGAACGGCGGGTATATGAGTCTAAAACTGCTATTATTACATCCCGATTATTTTGCAGCTGCCTACATTAGCGCCCTGGCATATCACACGGAATATATTAGCGATGCGCAGCTAAGCAGTATTAAAAATATCCCCATTTGGTTTGTACACTGTAAG
Organism: uncultured Flavobacteriaceae bacterium; assembly: GCA_938010765.1. GTDB lineage: Bacteria > Bacteroidota > Bacteroidia > Flavobacteriales > Flavobacteriaceae > Pelagihabitans. The sequence goes on from CALLVX010000121.1 coordinate 30,719, forward strand.
GACGATACCGTAACACTACCAGGGAAAACAGTTGTTCCCTTTTACAAAAGATTGATTGCTGCGGGCGCACCGAATGTTCATTTTTCCTATTACGATCACGCGACCGATTTAACCGGTTTTTATGGAGGGGATGCCTACCGCTACAACGGGCATTTTTCGTGGATCTATTCCCATGCAAACCATCCCGATTTTGATTTTGATGGCAAGCCGGTCGAGATAGACGGTAGAAAAGTGAGTATTATGGAATGGATGGCGGCACAACGTAAATAAGGGTATTGGCGTTTTTTTTTAGGTTAAAGGACCGAATCAGGGAAATTGTACAGCTATTCATAGTCTGAAAAATATTGCATTCCTTTTTTGAAAAGCGCAATGGTCTCTTCAATATCCTGTTCAGAGGTTACCCAAGAACAGATACTGATTCGTATGACTACCTTTCCTTTCCAAATCGACCCTCCCAACCAGCATTCCCCCGAATTTTGGATGTACTTAATGAGTTCTTTTGTGTCTTTTTCATGTTTGGTTGCTACCAATACCTGATTGAATACGACCTCGTTAATAATTTCAAGACCTAGTCTTGCAAGACCATCCTCTAACTGCTTTGCACGTTCGTGAAAGGTGGTTATCATAGTGTCTATCCCATTCGATCCCAGGTATTTCATCGTTGCCCATAATTCTATGGCCCTGGCACGTTTAGACAGTTCCGGAGTGTATAACAAGGGGTCTCTTTGTTCACTATACAGAATGTATTCACCAGTAGCCTGTAGGGCGCTGACCAAGGCATCTGGATGTTTGCAAAGAATAACGCCCGAGTCATAGGGGGTGTTCAACGTCTTATGTCCATCTACCGCCCAAGACGAGGCCTTTCGCATTCCCTTTGTTAAATGTGAAAGGGAACTGGAAGCCGCTGCCCATAGCCCAAATGCCCCATCGATATGTACCCAGGCACCCACTTTATTTGCCAAATCGCATATGGTATCAAAATCGTCAAAAGAACCTGTATTGGCATTCCCGGCTTGCAAAAGTACCAAGCAACTCGCATCCAAAGGAGGAAGTTCTTCCACAACGCACCTCCCTTGGTCGTCAGATGCTACCCATTCGATACTGTTTTTTCCATAGCCCAATAGCGAAAGGGTTTTTTTGATACTCGCATGCGCTTGTTCATGTGCGATGATGCGAATGGAAGGTGCGCCTCCCAACCCCTTTTCATTGATGTCCCAACCCATTTTTTGCAATAGGTGAAAACGGGCTGCCGCCAGGCCACAAAGATTGGCCATGGAGGTGCCACTTACAAAACCGGCCACCGTTGTCGGGGGGAGGTTAAAAATACTTTTCAACCAATCTTCACAAATCGACTCTAGTTTTGAATTAATGGGAGATGTCAGGTACAGGCCGCCGCATTGGTCCCAGACATCGGTCAACCATTTGACTCCCAATGAAACGGGAATGGCACCACCATTTATAAAACCAAAATACCGTCCTCCGGTTTGGGCAATGGTGGCAGGGGATCCAAATTCATGTAGTTTCTCAATAAGTTCTATAGCGTTGCAGGTTTGCTTTGGAAGTGGCTCTTCAAAATATGCCATGTTCTCAAGGTTTGGTTTGGAAGGGAAAGTGTCCATTTTGTGTATCCCGTTCATATAGGAATAGGCATTGGTCTTGGCCTGTTCAAAAAGCGACTTATTTTGCAATTCGGCCTGCATACGCTGCTGTAGTAAATTCATAAACTTTCTCTATTAAATGAAACGCTTGTAGCATGAGGAAGGTTGATTTCATTGCAAGTAAAACAACAGATTCCCTACACTTTATACAAACCTACGATAGGCAAATGACAGCGGTATGTCAGGGGTGTGACTAAGCTATTTTTAAATAGATTTTTTAAAGTTTTATTTCTTCCAAGCCTCGTATTCATTCCTGATTTTTTCATCGGTAAGCGGGTATAGGCCGAGAATCGGAATTCCCTCCTGTACTTTTTGCATCACAAACGCCTCGTACAAGGTCATTTCAAGACACTCTTCGGAAACGATGGCCGCAATGCCAGCCGGTATTACGATGACCCCATCGTCATCTCCTACGACAATGTCTCCCGGGAAAACAGCTACATCGCCACAACCTATGGGAACGTTTATGTCAATGGCTTGGTGCAAAGTTAGATTGGTAGGTGCCGATGGTGTTTGATGAAAGGAAGAAAAGTCCAATGTCGCAATTTCAGCGGAATCCCTGAACCCGCCATCGGTAACCATACCTACCGCTCCCCGTACCATTAATCGTGTTGCCAAGATAGATCCTGCCGAGGCGGCCCGAGCATCTTTTCGGCTATCGAATACAAGAATGTGGCCTGCAGGACATTCCTCCACGGCCACGCGCTGTGGGTGCAGGCGGTTTTGGAAAACACGTATCGGATTCAAATCTTCCCTGGCAGGTATGTAGCGCAAGGTAAATGCCGGCCCTACCACCGTAGGCCTGCCAAGTTTCAAAGGTTTTACGCCTTGAATAAATTGGTTTTTTAATCCTTTTTTGAACAAACAGGTGGCAATGGTGGCCGTGCTTACTTTTTTAAGATTTTCTATTGTGGAATTTAGTATACTGTCCATAGGAATCAAATATTGATGGTGTTATCTTTATTTTGCTCTTTGCCATGTTTCCCTAAGGAATCTAAGGTCTTTTATCATGCGCTCAAAAACGATTTTTTTGTCGATTGTTATTTTTTTGTCCCCATGTTCCGCGCCCCCTAGGTCATATTCCAAGTGGAGTGAAACGGGTACATTGATTTGATATTTCTTAAGCAGTGAAAAGTAACGGTCGAAGTCGACCAACCCTTGTCCCAACGGTGTATTTATGGGCTTCCATTTCCCATCTGACACGCCCCATTTAAAATCTTTGATAACGATTGTTTTGATAAAGGGGCGTATGAGGCGTAAACCCAGTTCCCAGCTCGTACCGCCTTCTACTACAGCGTGCCTTATATCATATTGGCACCCCACATGTTCGTTGTTTGTGGCTTTTAAAATGGGCATTAGGTCCCAAATAGGTGCTCCAACATGATTTCCGGCATGATTTTGATAGCATCCAATTAAGTTCAGATTTTTATTAAGGATTTCCAAGTCTTTCAATTGCTCC